>CAJXEF010000126.1 GCA_913052545.1 uncultured Chloroflexota bacterium | reverse complement strand
TTCAGCTGATCTAATTTAATCATTCCACCACCACACCAGAAGTCACAATAATTACTATATCTTCAATATCATTTTGTAGGCATACAATTATTGAAGTTTAACAGATTGGAGACCTTTTGACTCCAAACATTTCTATATTTGAACAGCCATTTAATTTGTAGCTATATAAACTTGAATGTTAAACTCTAACATCAAACATAACCCCATAAATAGCTTCGTCATTTACCGAACAAAAATAGAAGAGGTAATAAATTGCCTAGCAAAGTCGGATTCATTGGCCTGGGCCGAATGGGCCTCCCCATGTGTCATCGTCTACTGAAAAACGGGTTTGATCTGGCAGTACACAATCGAAGCAGGGGGAAAATTGCTAACATATTGGAACTAGGTGCAAGAGATGGCACATCCGCCGGTCAAATAACAAAAAATAATGACATCATACTGACTTGCCTCCCGGACGTAGCAACGGTGGAAGAAATATTCCTTAGCCCCGGAGGCATCATAGAATCCAGCCGACCCGGTCAAATTTTAATAGATCACAGCACCGTTGGCATAAACACCTCCAAAAGATGTGCAGAAGCGGCCAAATCAAAGGGAGCCCTATTCCTTGATGCTCCTATAAGTGGTGGTACAGAAAAGGCTACGGACGGGACTTTAACTATTATGGTTGGTGGTGATCCAGAAGCATACAATAAAGCCTTTCCTATTTTTGAAGCTATGGGTACTACTGTGAGGCATATTGGACCCACAGGCACAGGTACCACAGTCAAATTAGTTAACCAATTGTTGGTTGGAATTCACTCTGTAGCAGCAGCGGAAGCAATGCTTCTAGGGGCTAAGTCTGGTGCTGACCCGGCATTGGTATTTGAGATGGTTAGCTCCGGATGGGGACAAAGTTTCATGCTAAACAGAAACGCACCGGTGATGCTAGATAGAGATTTCGAAGGAGTTAGGACCCAAATAAGCGTATTCTTAAAAGATTTAGGATTGGTGGAAGAGTTGGCACACACCCTCAATAGCCCCACTCCAACCGGAGACGTGGCATTTAAACTGCTTCAAGAGGCCGAAAATTTGGGTTTGGGGGATAAAGATGGCGCAGCTATCGTCTTACCTTTAGAAGAAAAAGCACGATTTAAGATAAGCAGACTACAAGATTGAAATTTAGAAATAGCCTTTAAAGAGATTGATATGCCTGAAAATAAACCGGTGGCTTTCTTCAACGGCCAATTGATGCCAGAAACAAACGTCGGGATCTCAATTAGAGATCGTGGTTTCCTTTACGGAGACGCAGTCTTCGACGCCACTCGTACATTCCAAGGCCAGCCATTTAAGCTTACGGAACATGTCGATCGGCTTTTTAATTCATTACGATACTTACGCATCGATTCTGAGATGACCAAAGAAGATATGATCAGCTGGTCTTTGAAGGTAGTCGAGCACAATTACCCATTATTACCAGACGGCCAAGATCTATGGGTAATGCAGCGAATTAGCCGGGGTCTGGAATCCAGTACAATCACAACAAATCCAAAACCCACAATCTTAATTGAATCACATCCGATCCCCTTCGCCCGAAGAGCAAAACTTTATCGCGATGGGATACGATTAATAACACCTTCAACCCCACGAATACCTCCACGCTTTATCAGCCCTAGAGCTAAAACTCATAATTATCTTAATTTGATAATGGGAGAATTGGAGGCTCAGGCAACCGATCCGGAGTCGTGGGCTGTCCTTTTGGACGAAAATGGAAACTTTACAGAAGGTAGAGGTAGCAATATTTTTCTGGTGAAAAACGGTATGGTATATACACCACGGGGACAAATTGTTTTAGAAGGAATCACTCGAGAAACGGTCTTAAACTTGGCTTCGGGACTAGGATTTCCAGTCTCCGAGAGAGATCTTGATCTTTACGATGGGTACACCGCTGACGAAGCCTTTTTAACATCTACCAGCCTCTGCATATGTCCCATCTCTTCGATTAATGGATCTGCGGTTGGTAATGGAGTAGTTCCCGGCCCGATAACCAGTAGACTGATAGGGGCTTTCAGTGATCTCACAGGAACTGACTATGTAGCCCAGTATTTAGATCACTTGGCATAAATTGATTTGACTACTCTACTAAATGGGAGCGATATATGGCTGCCAAATTAGAATCGATAATAGGATCACCCGACGCACAGCTGTTAGGAGATGGTTTCGTTTTCACCGAAGGACCATTATGGCATCCCAACGGCTATTGGCTATTTGTGGATTTATTCAGATCGGTTCCAATAATTTATCGAATTACACCTGATGGAATATTAACCACCGAAAGAGAACCGAGTGGAGGGACCAACGGGATGACATTAGACCTAGAAGGTCGTTTAATTATGTGTGAAGGTGATAACCGCAGGATAACTAGGCGCGAATTCGACGGATCAATCTCGGTTTTGGCAAACCAATGGGAAGGCAAACGGCTAAATCGTCCAAACGATGTAGTATGTAAATCCGATGGGAGTATTTACTTCACAAATCCTGGTGGTCGAATAGATCCCTCGGAAAGAGAAATAGATTTCAGTGGAGTTCACCGCATATCACCCGATGGCTCGATCACAGTTGTAGCCAAAGATATAGAATATCCGAACGGTCTAGCTTTTTCTCCAGACGAAAAAATACTGTATGTAGATAACACTCGAAGAGACAACGATTGCAATGGCGAGAAAGACCGCGGAGAAGCCTGTTTACACCAATACATAAAATCCTATGACGTCGATGAAGACGGTAATTTGAATAACAGCAAAATTTTTGCCGTGATGGCCTCCGCTCAAGATGGAGTGCCCGATGGTATGAAAGTAGATACTCTAGGAAGAATCTATTGTACCGGTCCGGAGGGCTGTTGGGTATTTGAACCGGACGGTACTCATATCGGTATCATTCGCCTTCCAGAAATACCAGCTAACTGCGCTTGGGGGGGACCCGACCAACGAACCATGTTTTTCACCGCAAGGACATCAATCTTTGCAATGAGGATGACAACTCCAGGGATACCTTTACCCACATCTCGATAATCCAGTTCAAAACAGCATACAAGGATTTACATGAAAATAACTGGAATAGAAGCTATTGTTCTCGTTTGGCCGGCTCCGGAAAAGGATTACTGGACATCGTTAAGAACTATAGGCCGAGTAAATGAACTGATAGTCCGTGTTCACACAGATACAAACATCGTAGGTATCGGAGAAGCCCATAGCTCAGGTTCCCCGTTTCCCGGAATATTTAAATACGACGGTCAAGGTAATTTACAGCCGGAGGGACCAACTCGTATCGTTAAGGAAATAATGGAACCCAATTTAATAGGCGAAGACCCGCTCGACAACGAAAGACTTTGGGACCGCATGTTTTCACTGAACCACTACCCCGGATGGTCTAGGCCGGGGTGGGGAAGACCTCAAATAATGACAGCTATTGCTGCTATCGATATCGCTTTATGGGACATTAAGGGGAAAGCAGCAAACATGCCGGTATACAAGATATTAGGCGGGACAAATAAAACTATCCCCTGTTACGTTACTGGAGGTTATTACCAGGACGGCAAAACGTTAACCGACCTAATCAAAGAATGCGAAACTTATGCTGATATGGGTTACAGGGCTATAAAACTGAAAATAGGCCACGTTGGCATCCAAGAAGATGTTTCACGGGTAGAAGCTGTAAGAGCTGCGTTGGGACCTAATTTTGATCTCATGCTAGATGCTAACGAAGGATACGATGTTGAGTCAGCGATTTCTGCCGCTAAATTGTTCGAGCCTTACAACATACGGTGGCTTGAAGAACCAGTTCATTGGTATGACAGAGTAGAAGGCCTCGGACAAGTAGCGCAAAATACTACAATCCCAATTGCCTCAGGAGAAAACGCTGGCCACCGCTGGGACGCGAGGGACCTAATTACCCGCGGGGGTATAAAGGTATTACAATTCGACTGCACTCGCTCAGGCGGAATCACAGAATGTTTAAAAGTTGCAGGAATGTGTAGTATCCAAAACGTTCGGCTTGCTCCACACCACGACCCTCAAATACATGGTCATCTAGTAGCAGGATTGCCATCAGGAGAGATCGTAGAAACGTTCCCAGAAGCCGACCGTGATCCTATATGGACCGAACTGTTCTCAGTAAGGCCTGAAATTAAAAATGGAGATTTGACTCTACTCGATCAACCGGGATGGGGTTTCGAACTCAACGAAGAAACATTAGAACGGCGTGGCATATGGGCATAACTATTGCTTCAGCTAGAGGTCACCAGATTTTATTATGACTATTTGGCTAGCTGTTGCAGCCGGTGGTGCCATAGGTTCCATGTTTCGTT
This sequence comes from uncultured Chloroflexota bacterium, assembly GCA_913052545.1. The sequence goes on along the minus strand of CAJXEF010000126.1, from coordinate 1,873 downwards.
ACGGTATAGGCCAGTTAACTATTAATCTCCTAGGAGCACCTACCATCGTATCCACCCTCGCGGTAAATGTTAGCGGTTCATTTCTCTTGGGTCTCTTTTATACTCTATGCAACGATCGGATTGTGACTTCCATTGAAATACGAGTCTTGATAGGAGTGGGGTTAATCGGGGGCTACACCACTTTTTCCACCTTTAGCTTTGAAACAATCAGACTGCTGGAATCAGGAGAATCTATTAAAGCTCTAGCTAATATATCCGGTAATCTGCTATTGGGTATCAGTGCAGCATATATAGGGATCTATATTGGCAAAGTGTTCAATTTTTCGTGAGACTTGTAGGAGGAGGCGGTCGAGTTGATAGCGAAAACGCAAATGCGCTTACTACAAATAATGGAGCCAAAGTTGCCAGAACCATATCATAGCTCCCAGTAGTATCTTTTATCCACCCAGCGTAAATCGGCGTTATTACTAATCCTATGTTATGAAAAACACTCATAAAACCCATTAAACTGGCAAAACGTCCCCTCCCAAAATAATCTCCTAACATTATCCAATTTACTGAAGTCACACCCTCAACGACAGCTAAACACAAGATAAAGATAATAACGCCGACAATAGAATTGACCCACAGTAACGCCAGAAGAGAAACAGCACCTAGATTCATACCAAAAAATAGCAACTTCCTAGGTGCTAATTTATCGCCTGCTATTCCTAGCAAAAACCTAAGAGGTATGGCCAAAAAAAACATGAACGATGCGTAAAATGAAGCTGTCTGAGGGCCTAATCCTTCCTGTTCCAAAATAGGAAACAAATGAACTATAATCGCATTCGTGGCCGACACTCTTGTGACCACGCCAAGTAACATGAGCCAAAATGTTTTAGTACGTAAAGCCTGACGAACCGTAAATTCCGATCTTTGATCACCAGATCCATCTTTATCCTGAATAACATCCACCCGATCAGCATTCTCTTTCGGTAAGTCACCATCCGGAAGAAGACCCATATCTTCTGGTTTACTTCTAATCACAAATGAAACTATAAAACTAATTAATCCTACGAATATACCCGCGTAAAGTAATGTCTGTCGCCAACCGAGATTAGATATTCCTATACCCAGTAATGGGACTACTATGGCCCCTCCACCAGCAAAAGCAGTCATCAGAGTAGACATCGCTAATGCACGACGGCGGATAAACCACTGGTTGACTGTAGCCATTAGAGTTTGCCCTAGCCCTGCCGTTTTCCCTAATGAGACTACAGCAACAAACAGAAACATTAGCTGCCAGTATGTAGTAGCCCGTGAGAGCAGGATCAAACCGATCGCAGCTAAAAATCCACCAAAAATAACAAAACGACGGGATCCATAGCGATCGACTAGCCAGCCCACTATTGGTCCACCCATCCCGCCTTCTGCTCTTGCGAGACCAAAAACCAACGACATCTGCGCATAATTTATGCCCAGTGTCTCTCTGATAGGTTGGAAAAAAATTGGAAACCCACTGGATATAGTCCCATTCCCAAACATGCCCTGAATTGACGCAGCAATTACAATCCACCAACCATAAAACACCCGGTGTTGGCGCTCTGTTGGACGGGGTAAAGTTGTATGTTGACTAGAAGAATCCATTTACGGTTAGAGCAATCCTGTTGGAGCTATGTTAAAGTTTTCGCAACTAGGACAACGATTTCAGATTATAAGCTCATCCATTATATCAAAAATACGGCGCAAGAACCCCTTAGTATTGCCAACTGTTCAACGCTATTGCACTCAGATTCTCCTTGAGGTTAACCCGGCCAAATGCTAAAATCTGGCAACAGATTGATGGCGATATAATAAATTTATTAGCTACATTCCTGATCCAGATTCCCGTGGG
>CAJXEF010000125.1 GCA_913052545.1 uncultured Chloroflexota bacterium | reverse complement strand
ATGCCCAAAGCTAAAGTCTGGGCCTTGTTGGCTATGATGGCGATGGTATTGGTGTTGCCAGCTGTGGCGTTCGCTAGCCAAGATCCGCCCCATGTATTCCATGGGACAGTAACGGTGAACGGTCTCTCAGCTCCGGATGGAACCGTGGTGTCCGCGGTTATTGACGGTGTAGAGTCGGGTGATGCAGCTGCTAAGGGTGGCAAATACACAATAGAAGTCGCAGGGAGTGACGGAGATACAATCATTTTCATGGTTGATACTTTGACCGCTTCCGAGTCCGCTACGTTTGATAAAGGCGGAATGGACATACTGAATTTGACGGCCAATGCAACTGATGGGGCCGCCACTGGTGGTGATACAGGAGCCAAGGGAGCATCCGGAGCCAAGGGAGCCACGGGAGCCAAGGGTGATGCTGGCGACCGCGGCCCAGGTGGCCCAGCGGGTCCTGCTGGAAGTGCGGGAGCGGCTGGATCTGACGGTAAAGCTGGTCCTGCCGGAGCTGATGGCTCTGCTGGTCCTGCTGGTCCTGCCGGTTCTGCTGGTTCTGCCGGTTCTACTGGCGCTGCCGGTGGAGGTGGACCAGTCGGCCTGATAGCGCTGATTCTTTCCATCGTAGCTGTTTTAGGTGTAATAGGGGTATACTTCGCTTCAAAGCAGTCTGCCGCCTAGAACATTTCCGATTGTAGTTAACAGCAAAAGGGGCACCTCATTATCGAGGTGCCCCTTTCTTGTTGAGATGGTACCATGTCAGATGGTTGGCTGATCTGACTAATTGGGAAAACCTGAGATGGGAGGTGAATCTTGTGAGGTTGGTCAGGAAGAATGTATGGATTGGCGTGATTCTGCTTGTGTTGTTATCGATTGGAGCAGGTCCTAAGCAAAGTGGAGTTCCACCGCAGGCGTTCTTTGCTGATTATTTTTCCGGAAGGGTGTTGTTAGATGGATCTCCTCCTTTGCCGGGTGTACATTTCTTGGCTTGTGTTCAGAGTTGCGACGTATTTGAATCTGAAAAAAGGGTTCTTACGGACGAGGGAATGTTTACGCTCTTGGAAATCAATCCTACAGATCGGTATTTACGAGGGGATAAGATTAGCTTTTATTTAGCGAATGCGCACGGCCGGATCGCGGCCCGGGAATCGGAGGTTTTCGAAGGTGTGTATGCGATTACAAACATAGAGCTAAATTTCTATGGCCCCCTACCTTATCCACCGCCTCCGGCAAGCTTGCCGAATGTAGGAGATCCTGTGTTAACGGCGCTACCCAGGATAGCAATTGGTTTCGGGGTTATTTTATTAGTTGTAGGAATAGCCTTATTTATGGTACGCCGGAGGAGAAGAGCGCCATAATGAACCGTGGCTCTGGAGATGTGGTGAATTTCCTTGGTTTATCCCGTCGCTGATGAATAAAAGCGTGCAATCTGGCTACTGATCTGACTGTAGGATCGTTATTATCTGGAAAGGTGACGTGAATGGGTGAAGGCTTAAGCAGGCCGACCTTGCGGGGCTAGAACAGAGACCTGTAGGTTGGCTGGCAAATTAGAGGTAGTAAACGTGACCCGGGTTAAAGGTTCTACATCCGATGTACCAGTTAATCTCAGGAAAACATCTAGGTCTCCCAGGGGAACATTAACGTTGGGTATGTTGTAATGCATCGGAATCATGACCTTAGGATCGAGGTCTTGGACGATCTGATGTATCCTCTCTATGTCTAGTGTGCAACCTCCGCCAATGGGGACTAATAAGATATCTACGGGTGATAATTGATCGATCTCATTCGACGTGAGAGCTTCACTGATATCCCCTAAGTGACAAACGTTTAACCCGTCAAGCTGGATGCAAAAAGCTGTGTTTCTAGTTGTCAGATCATAGTCTTGAGCTAAAGGAGTCATGACCCCTCTCACAGCGACGCCAGAATATTCATATTCACCGGGGCTTTTGAATATTTGGGGTTCTCCTGAAACTTCTTCCCAGTTATTATGATTGGGGTGGGTATTACTTATAGTAACTGCAGTAGCTGGCCGGGGATCTGGTTTTATTCCGATCGAGCTTGGGAAAGGGTCAGTGATTACCACAGATTCCTCCGCCCTAAGTCGAAAACAAGAGTGACCTAACCATATAATCTCCATTATTATTTGTTCCCCTTGACCCAGTTAACCACTCCCCAGGCCGTTGGCAAAGCTATTGACGCGATACTTAGTTTTATAACGTCCCCAAGTATAAATGGATATAATCCAAGCTCTAAGGTTGTGTTTCTGGGTATGAAAAATGACAATTGAATCAGTCCTGGTATATAGATGATAATGTTCCCTATTAGCATAGCTAAGAGAATTAAAAACTTTCTGTCCCAGCCTCGTTCACATAAAAAACCTATTGTGTAAGCGGCCGGGATAAAACCGAGTAAGTACCCGCCTGACGCCAAATTCCAGAATAGACCCATCCCACCACCGGCATAAATTGGTAACCAAGATCCGGCGATTAGATAAGTCGCCATCGATATACCGCCTCGCCGACTTCCTAAAGCTGCTCCCGTTAATAATACCGCTAACGTCTGGCCGGTTAAAGGCACAGGAGTGAATCCTAATGGTATAGAGACGCGTGCCATTAGCGCTGTAAAGCCCACGAACGCTACGATCAAAGCCAATTCCCTGGCCAAATTCCAACGAGTATCTATGGGAGGGATTATGGCGTCTACTAATGAGGATGTCGATAATTGTGAGGACAGTTCGAACCTTGCTTGTAGAGGATAGGTTGGTATGGAGCGAGATATGCTTATGAATTTATTACTTGATATACACTGTCAAAGAGTATAATAGCGTCACAGGCGACGAGTCAATTAATTGACCTACTCGTTGGTAGCAAAACAGGCGATTGCCTAAGGGGAATCGGAGGTATATTGGCTAATTTACGACGCATAATAATGACTAGGGTACATGTGTGGCCAGTGATCTAGGGCAGACTGGAGAAGCAGGAGCCTATATACGGGAGGCGTTAAAGGCGGCTCATGATCCTTGGTATCAAATATTACTTGAAGCTATAGGCAATTGGACCATCCCTAGGGAAACATATCAAGGAAGGGATTTTCAATATTTGATTCACGGAGAGGCTTTGGATTGGTTGTCCTTGTCCGAACGAATTTGTCTAGAATTTGTAGAGCTAGTGGACGGGCCCGAAAAAGAAGACTTACTTTTTAATGGACGTTTACCGGAAGAGGTCTCCGAGATTCAATTTAGCGAAATGATCGGTGCCAACAAATATAGAGCTTATCTGAATTACTGGTATGGGGTCATTGTAGAGGAGGCGTTGCAGTTAGCCGTCGAGGAAGAGGTTCGGAAGCTATATGGTAGTAAAGGGTATCTCGATAACGATTATTTTGCCGAAGAAGCCTTTGTTATTCTTTATGGCGAGAGTTCCTCTGATCTAATACAGTCATTTCGGAGGGAGTTTAAATTAACCCGGCGGAAGAAGTTGTCATTGACAAATCTCAAAGAATTCACTTATTGGCTTTTTAAGAGGCGGATCGGTAAATGGGATCCCGCTCGTGTAGCTAGCGATACTCGTAAAGGAATGAGCGCTTTGGCGAAACTTGAGGGATTATAGGATTATATCTCCGATGGTGGTAGTAGACAAAATCATGGTTGTTTCTATCGCCGGACTATATACCTCAGACGTTTATATAAAATCCAAGTTAGGTTGCATTCTATTTTGGCAGCCTTATAAAATCTAGCCAGTTTCACTGGAGGTATATTCACTCATGGAACCAAGGAGTGAGTCATGTTAGATCCTGACGTTCGTATGGAAGATCTTTCAGTTGAGGATTACAGCCCTAGAATTTATCAGAGAGAGGAACTCATTGAGGGAGAACTTGTTCGCGTCGATGAGGACGGCCTCATAATGAACGTTGGTCTCAAAACAGAAGGTATTGTATCCCTTCAGGAAATGCGCCTGATGGAGAAAAGTGAATTAGAATCCTTAAAACCGGGGGATAAAATGCCTGTAGTTTTCTTATCCGCTGGAGGACCAGATGGTCTCGTTCATCTTTCTTATGATCATGGTCAGCGCGAGAGAAGTTGGCAGAGCCTAGCTGATAGTCTTGCACAGGGCGCTACTATTACGGCCCGGATTATTGAATTGAATAGAGGTGGAGTGGAGGTAGAATATGAAGGACTCCGCGGGTTTGTCCCGTTATCCCACCTTAAACCACAAGGTGCAGTTGGAGGTATATTAGAATCAAGACTTGGAGAAATTGCACCGTTTAATATATTAGAGTTAGACCGGCCTAATGAGAGACTTGTGCTATCGGAGAGAGCTATCTGGCAAGCTCAGAAAGAAGAACAGAAGAAACATTACATCGACAATCTTGAGCAAGGGTCTCTGGTGTCGGGAATTATTACTTCAATAAGAGGTTTCGGTGCGTTTGTAGACTTAGGGTATGCGGATGGATTGATTCCGATATCAGAATTATCTTGGTCTATGTTAAGGTCAGCAGAAGAAGCGGTGAGCGTTGGTGATTCAATCGATGTTCTTGTTTTGAATGTAGATCGAATCCGCCAGAGGATATCTTTGAGCCTTAAAAGAACCGTGCCGGAACCCTGGGAGACGGTACATGAGAGATATGCCAAAGATCAAATAGTAGAAGGAAAAGTGACTAGATTAGTCGCGTTTGGGGCATTCGTTAAGGTAGAAGAATGGATAGAGGGACTAATCCATATGTCGGAATTGTCTAATCGTCAAATCAAAAATGCAAAAGAATGTGTTTATATCGGGCAAAATGTGCGAGTAATGATCATTGGCATAGATCAGGACAAAAGAAGGATGAGCCTTAGCTATAAAAAAGCATATGGGATGTGAAATTCAGTAAAGCATAACCTAATCCCGATACTGAGCATCGAAATCCGGATATACACCGAGTAGTCAACGTATAATCAAAAGTTATCGCTGAAAATTAGAATCAAGGTAGAGAGATAATGACTTCCAATCCAGCTTCACATATGCCAAGTACTTATGACGCATCAGAGGTGGAAAAGAAAATATACAACAACTGGCTAAGCCGAAGTTATTTTAGGCCCACAGAAACGGCAGAGGATTCTAGCTATTGTATTATCATGCCACCTCCTAACGTAACTGGCGAATTGCATCTGGGACACGCATTAGAGAAATCTCTGGAAGATGCGCTTATCCGTTGGCGCCGAATGAAAGGACACCGTACTCTCTGGTTGCCAGGAACTGATCACGCAGGAATAGCCACTCAATGGGCGGTAGAAAGAGAGTTAGCCGCTCAGGGAATGAACCGACACGAACTAGGTCGCGACAAATTCGTTGATTTGGTGTGGGAACATGTTAGGAAATATGGAGGGATAATCCATGAACAATCTCGTAGATTGGGCATTTCCGCTGATTGGGATCGCCATAAGTTTACTCTCGATGAAGGCCCCAGCAAAGCAGTCCGGACGACGTTTGTAAACCTATACGATAAAGGGCTTATTTATCGGCACGAACGTATTATTAATTGGTGCCCAAGATGCGCAACCGCTTTGTCTGACCTTGAAGTCGATTATCAAGACCAAGATGACAAATTGTTTTTTATCCAATATAAGTTATCTGACCAGAGCGGTTCGTACATAACCGTCGCTACTACGCGACCAGAAACTATGTTAGGAGATACGGGAGTAGCGGTTAATCCAAGTGATTTGCGGTATCAACATCTTGTAGGACAAGAGGTAAATTTACCGATTCTTGGTCGTGCTATTCCAGTAGTGAGCGATGAATATATACAAGAAGATTTTGGAACGGGGGCTTTAAAGGTGACACCGGGCCATGATCCCGTGGACTTTGAAATTGGGCAACGACATGACTTGGCAAGTATATCTGTCATTGGTCTAGATGGGCGTATGAACTCCAATGCTGGAAAATATGTTGGCATTGATAGATTTGAGGCCAGGAGGGCCGTCTTAGAAGAATTGGAGACGCTAGGCCTGTTGGAAAAAGTAGAGGATTTAAACCACGCTGTAGGCCATTGCCAACGTTGTGATTCGGTAATAGAACCATTAGTCAGCCTACAGTGGTTTCTTAAAGTTGGTCAATATGATGACCCGAATAGCATCGCGGGAAAAGCGTATGATGCGGTAAATAATGGTGACATACGAATAGTTCCAGAACGATTCAGTCGGGTCTACTTGAACTGGTTGGAAAACATACGGGATTGGTGTATTAGTAGGCAGTTATGGTGGGGGCACCGTATCCCTGTTTGGTATTGTAATGATTGTAGCCATATTAACGCCGCCATTGATCTG
>CAJXEF010000124.1 GCA_913052545.1 uncultured Chloroflexota bacterium | reverse complement strand
TTATTAGCTTAAACACAAGAATTCTGACGATAATGCTTAGCTCCGGAGTTTAAAACGCCCCTTTTTTGTTTATACAAACATCATACCGTATGAATACGACTAAATTTAGAAAGCCTCGAACCCTACGCTCTCGACTTCCTTTCCTCCAAATATTAATGAATGTTAGTGATAAAAAAATACACTTATGAATCCAAATGGACCGTAGCAGTGATACGAGGCACATCGCCAACCACTCGAGTAGTATGTCCATGTCCGGTCAAATCTTCAGCCAAGTTAACATCACCAGGTCCGAGCCGATGAATAGTACCATCAGCCAAACCAATTTCAGCTTCACCCGACAGAGTGATTATGTACTGCCGTCTTGGAGCTATATGCCAATCGCTAAAATACCCGGGGGGTGACGCCCTGAATACTATTCCTTTTGCGTCATGGAGAGTATTCCAAGCTGGATGAGTAGTAGGATCTATTTCTTCTATGTGCGATTCCCCATCATCACCGGAATATAGTCTAATAGAACCCATTAGATAACCTCCTACATTTTTAATCTATTGTTCCCGTTAATACGTTTATCAGCGAAGTTACCGCAACCTCAAATACACGAAGGTCATCCCAGCCACGAAAATCTACCACAACACCCTGTTTCAAAAGAGTACAGAGTTCGTCACTACTTTCCTCAAACAACGAATCCACGGCCAAAGTAGTGATGTTTTGCAGAGCGGCTTCATCCTTGCCCCCGGTTACTTCAGCCAGACGTCTTCTTGCCTCTGTACTTTCCAGACATGAATCGGTACAGATCAATACGAGCCGATCAAAATAACCGGTATGCCCTTGTATCGTTTCGCTAGACTGGACCCACGATTCATCGTCAGCAGCGAAGTTCCAGCAAGATATTTGAGCCGACCGAAGACTGTTTTCCAAACGTTTTGCCAAAACAGTATCCTGTTTGGACCCTATCGTCAGAACCGAAGGATATTTTCTCTTAACACCTATGAGTGAATCTTGGACAGCTACGAACGGTTCAGCCACTCCGGCATCCAACAAGAATTTTTTCGGAAGGAGCCCCCGTGATTTAACGATTGTATCCAATCCTATGGTACTTGGACCCGTATGCCTAGAGAAATCTAGAGCTATGGCGGTACTCAAATCACAATTCACAAACGTGGACATACCAAATACAGCCTCAAAGAAAGCAGCACTCTCCAGTTCCGCTTTAATGATATTAGCCCCTCTCAAATCTGCACCGGTTAAGTCAGTCTGTGTCAAATTGGTTGCAAATAACGTTGCGTTTCTCAAGCTTGCACCGTTCAAACTGGCTCCGGTGAGATTGGCAGCTGAGAGATTCGCTCTAGATAAATTTGCACCTTCCAAGTTCGCGAAACTAAGGTCAGATGAAGACAGATCGGCACCGGCCAAGTTGGCTGAACTAAACGTGCTCATAGAAAGGTTGCTGCGAGTGAGAAAACAAGATGAGAGATTAGCTCGACTAAAGTTAGCATGTACGAGATTGGATCTGGACAGATGGGCAGAGTGAAGATTTGATCCTTGAAATTCCGCCATTCTCAGATTACTGTTTGTCAGATCAATTCCAAAGAGCTCATCATTTGCTAGGTCCACCCCTGGCAATTTAGATCTGCTCAACGAGGCACCTGATAAATCTAGCCGAGCACGGCCGTAGACGAACTCAGGTTCAAATCTTTCGCTCGCGGAAATATCTTCTAATTGGTACTTTAAAGTATAAGAGGTCAATGTATTGGGAATTAGGTAATTAACTTCCCGCCATTTAGCTATTGCGGTTGCACCAGACTTAGCTAGTACCACATGCTCAGGATCAGCCAAAGATTCCTCCTAGACCGCCTATGGGACGATACCTACGACCATCCACATGGCAACATGAATTTCCCCTACCAGGCACATATCCTCTTATGTTTAGCGATGTTAGCAGGGAGGGTACATTACAGTCAACGAAAGAACGAATATAATCAACAAATATACTTGCTTACGGAACTCTGACTTGGTACCGAAACCATCCGAAATACCATTAGAGTATTAAGGTCTGTTGCATAAAAGTGTTTAACCTCACTTTAGGTTTACAAGGAGCAGCGTCATGTCACGAAACAACAAATTACGACAAGCAGCCAAGTTTTTATTCGAAGCTCACCAAAATAAAGAGGTATTCCTCCAGTTACCCCAACACTTGTCTCCAAATGACATTGAAGAAGCATATAATATTCAGAATTTTTACCATGAACTGATATCTCCAGACAACAGTGATATGATCGGCTATAAAATAGCGTTAACATCGGAGACAATGCAACAAATGGTAGGATTCCGGCATCCTTGTTCAGGTGCATTATTTTCTAAAGGTGTCTTCACCTCCCCTGCCTCAGTTAACTCCAGTGATTATGTTCGGCTGGGCGCCGAATGTGAAATAGCAGTCATCCTAGGAGAAGATATACCTGCTACCAGGGTTCCTTATGATCAAAAGTCAATAACAAAGTTTATAAGATCGTTGTACCCAGCGCTGGAATTAATTGAAGATAGAGGTGCCGATTACTCTAATTTATATTTCATGGATGTAATTGCTGATAACACCTGGAACGCAGGAATAGTTTTAGGGCCTGAATGCACGAATCCCACCCAACTAGAGTTGATTTCATCCGTAGGGCAGATGTCGATCAATGGAAATGTGATAGATCAGGGAACCGGCGGTGACGTACTAGGACATCCATTCAAAGCATTGGCTTGGCTAGCGAATCATCTGATTGAACGAGACAAGCCCTTGTTAGAGGGTATGATTATAATGACGGGAAGCATCGTGAAAACGAAGTTCCTGAATAAGGGGGACCAGGTCAAATATGATTTTGAAGGGTTAGGAAGAGTCCATATGTCAGTTTACTGAGGATAATCTTTATCAGCCCTCGTACGCATCAGGCAATAAATGCTCTAATTTCTTTTAACACAATACCCGGAAACTCCATCGGAACAAAATGTGAACCTGCTCCCAGCTCCTTAAGTTGAAACCCATTAGTTTCCCTGATTAGGTGTTGGATTGCTTCATCCTGTAAAGTCTGGGCACCTTCATAATCGCCCACTAACAATATATACTCGCCTCCTAGGCCCTTCAGAAGCATCTCAGGTTCTAATTTAGCTCGGGATTCATAAAAGGTTTCCTCAGTGGTCGGAAGACACTTCAATTCGGCTCGCCCGTCTTCGAGTAAGCGTGTACCACCTTCAATATAATCGGCGAAAACTCCGTCCTCCCATGGCTTGAAAACCCTCCGGTCACGATACGCATCATACATTACTTCTCGGCTTTCCCATATTGTCCTTTTTTGAAGTGTACGCTCAATTCGGATTTTCTGTTCTTCAGGGGTCAATAACATCATAGGGCTTTCGCCCACACGGGTATCCACTAACACTCCCTTACTTATAATTCCTGGCACTTTGGAATCAGCGATCAGCATGGCCATTCCTCCTGCTGAATGCCCTACCCCTATTGATCCCTGTAAGTTCAATTCCTGAATAACTGAGGCTGCATCTTCTCCGAGTTTTTCAAAAGTATAATTACCCCCATCGTCTTTCGTATCTCCATGACCTCGTAAATCAAAAGCAAATACATGAAATTGGTCCGATAACTCCACCGCAATAGCATTCCAAATTTGGGCGCTCATCCCTATTGCATGAAACATGACTACCGTAGGGTTATTAACATTACCCCTTTCCAAATAATGAATCTCTATCCCATTGGTTTTCACGGTCTTACTTTCCAATCTCAAAGGTTACTCTCCGAAATAATATAGATAAGATATCCGAAACATTTGTATACAGCCGGTAAAGATTATAACCCGCAGAGAAATTTCTTCAAATAACCCATAAATCAACAGCTACCCGATTAATATAATTCGCAGTAAAGCCCAGTAATGGTGAAAGACATTGCAAGAGCGCACCACAGTATAACGTTGAATCAGTCGCCAGATATGGCGTATAGCTTGCCATCCTGTGAGGCTATAAACAAAATACCAGCAGAGACTATCGGACTGCCGGTAATTTCCCCTCCTGTTTCAAACGTCCATTTAATTCGACCTGTACCAATATCTAGCCCGTATGCTTTCCCAAATTCGGTTCCTATCAATACCGTATCGCCAGCTATCGTAGTTGGTGATGTGATGTTAGTTTGCAAATCTTGAAACCATATCTCAGTACCTGTCACCGATTCTAATGCCACTACTTTACCCTCTGCATTAGTTACATACACTGTGTCACCCGATATGGCAGGTGCGAAAGGAATATCTCCACCTATATTTTTGCTCCATACGCTTCCTTTCTGGACAGGAGCTTCTTTAGATAAACCCCATATATAAAACGTTGTTTTCCAAAATAATAAAGCGCGTTCAAATGGGTAAGTGACTTCTCGCCAATTTATTGCCCAAACCCGCCCACCATAGGAACCTAAATAAGCGATGTCTCCTTGTATAGCAGCTCCACCAGGTGTGGGTCTTCCACGCCCCGTGTCATACATCATCCGTTGGCGGCCTGTTCGATCATCAATAACCCTGACTATATGGTCTTGAGAAGTAATTATTAAATCGCCTTCCGAATATGCGATGGCCGAAGTTACCCAATCTCCAGCATCAAATGACCACCTCGGGACTCCTGTTACGACATCAATTGCATAGACATGACTATCGGAACTCCCCACATATAATGTCCCATCCGCTATAATCGGAGATGCTAGCACAGGCTCTTTCAAATCTAATTCCCAAACCAGATTACCGGTTTCCGTTTCTAGTGCTGTTATAAGGCCCGGTCGAGTAATCGACAAGACTAAAGAATCTGAGACTGCCGGAGTAGAACTAGATGGAAATCCAGTAACGTATTCCCACATTAAATCACCAGTAAGGCGATTTAGAGCAATGGTTCTTCCATCCTCAGTAGACAAATAAACTCTGTCCCGAACAACCGCAGGGGAAGCCACCAGAGCCCTCAAAGACTCAAATGTCCATAGGACTTCGTTAGGTTGAGGGGCGTGATCATTAACATACCCGGCATTACGAGTACCGTTACGAAATTGGGACCAAGAAGACGCACCCGTACTAGCGTTCAAGTTGGTAGTCGCCGGGTTAGGCGGCCAAATAACGGAAGATAGGTCATTTTTAGCTATAACCAACCACAAAAGCAAGGAAACAATTGTGATAGTTAACAAACTACGGCGAATTATTTTGACACGTAAGTAGCGAAACTTTTTCTCTCTGGCTATTTGTTCAGCTTCGACCCTCGGTAGAAGTCGGGCCGCACCTAGAGATAGCCAACAGTTCCTGCACCTAGAACCACCACCTAAATTATTCAGGTGTCCACAATAAACACACAGGCGAACCTGTTCCACTGATCAACACTCCTTGTTATTTGGATCCATTATCTAGCCTACTTTCCTGCCCTCGTATAGATCAGGAACACTAATGACCAATCCGGAAGGATTTTCTTAGATGGTTACAATAACGGCTAATTGCGACCAAAGTTCTATTCGAGAAATATTCCCCGATAATCATTCGTACTATGCCTTCGACTATAAAACCCGATCACCACTTAAAATTGCGGCCCTTATATTCTAACTAATATTTCGCCAGTGCAATCCACATCAATCACTTGACACCACGGAGCTTCGGGTTATGAGTTGCACCGCTTCGATCTTAACTCCATCCATTTTCTGGATTATAAATCTTAGTCGACCATGATCCAGTATTTCTCCCGCTTGAGGGATATATCCAAGCTCTGATAATAGAAAGCCCGCAACAGTTTGATAATCACCTTCAGGTATCTCGATTTGTAATTCTTCATTGATTTCGGCGATTGCGATCCCGGCATTGACATCATAAGTATGATCATCAACTTCTGTCAGCTCTTCTTGTGGAGCTGAACCTTCGTCCCCAATTTCACCCACTATGACGCCTACTAGCTGCTTCAAAGTAGCTAATCCACCAATACCACCGAATTCATCTACAGTTAAGACCAGGTTATGACCAGCTTTTTGCATCTCATCAAATATACTACTTATCGTGTTGGTCTCAGGTACAAAAAATGCTGGCCTTACATACTGAGTCACGTCAGCATCCTGTTGTAGCCCGTCTTTAGCCATTCCGACCATAACATCTTTATTGGATATCACTCCAATGATATTCTCCGTAGACCCTTCGTACACTGGAAACCTAGTATGGCTGTATTCCGCATGAACCGCCAAAAACTCGCCTAACGTGCATCCTTTTTCGATCCATACAATTTCAGGCCTTGGTGTAACTATCTCT
>CAJXEF010000123.1 GCA_913052545.1 uncultured Chloroflexota bacterium | reverse complement strand
ATTCCATTCATTTTTATGACATCTTGCTATCTATCGTTGATTTCTGCTACACAGGCTGGTATAATTCCGTCTGCTTGATCTAACCCGATAAATCTCTCGAGAGCAAATTTAATGACAATTGCTATGCTCCCTGAAATAAGATTGGCTGGTGTCACAGTAGAAGACGTGGCCCGAGTCGAAATTTGGTTGGATGATCCGGAAGTGAATACCTCATGGTATGGAGTAGATGAGAATCAAACTCCCATACACATAGGTTATTCGCCGCATTCTATGCGGTCTGCTTCAGGAGAAGCTTTTGTTTCGACTTTCGAGGATGATTCTCGGAAGATATTTTCTATATATGCGTCTGATGGAAGTCATATTGGGGAAGGACAACTCGTTATCGAATGGCCGCTTCTGGAGGCTCAACTCTTCTTGTTGATCGGTCGTAAAGATTTGTGGCATCATCACTATGGGAGCGCAGCTTTGATCAAACTTCTAGATCATGCTTATGATGGATATAAATTGCACAGAGTCTGGGTCGATGTACCCGAATATAACGAAAATGCGCTGACAATGTGCCAACACTTAGGATTTATATTGGAAGGACATCTCCGTGGGACACACCGTAAAAACGGGGAATGGTATGATTCGCTGGCGCTAGGTCTTTTGGTGGAGGAATACTACAGGCGACGCGAACGATTGTTGAGTAGTCTAATAAGTTGAACGGTCCGATCGTTTTTCTGTTTGTAGGGATATAAATTGCAATAGTTCAGAGGGAGGTCGATATGCCGGTAATAACTATAAACGGTCCGGTTGGCAGTGGGCCAATAGAAGTTGGCCAGAAAGTAAGCCAGTTATTACACCTTAACTATGTTGATCGGATGGTTTTAGCCGAAGCGGCTAAGCTGATAGGTACTCCTGTAGGGGCGCTAATAGAAAAAGAAGAGAGAGTTATCGGATTTCGTGAAAAACTAGGCCGGTTCCTACAAACTACTTTAGAACGTTCAGCAGTAGCCGGGATTAGTGGAGAACCTTATTTTGGCAGGGGAATAGAATTGTTGCCTGCGGAGACTTATATAGAACTGGCAGGGGATCCAACTGCCCCGGGTCAGACCGTCAATGATAAGGCGTTTATAGAAGCTACGACTATGGTAGTATCTGATTTGGCCAAATCGGGAGATGTGGTCATAATTGGTCGGGGGGCGAACATAATGTTGTCAGATGTACCCGGTGTAGTACATATAGGCATGTCGGCTCCTCTTGAAATGCGGGTAAAAACGGCTATGGATCGCGAGCATTTTGATGCGACAAACGCGAGAAAATATGTTGAAGAATTAGAACAAGCTAGAATTACGTTCTTTCAAAAATTCTTCAAAGTTAATCCTTATGACCCGTCGCTATATCACGTGATGCTCAACATGGGTAAAATGAGTGCCGAGTCTGCGGCAGCCATTGTTAAGCAAACTGCTGATATGGTATCTCGTGGTGAATTGACTCTGGCTTAAATCGTAGAATTCCATCTACAATATAATCTAAAGTTAAATCTGGACCAAAGGTCTTTCAGTGTTTCCATTTTCCGATGCAGATACGGTTGCTCTCCGTCGTCCCTGGGTTAACTTGTCACTTATTACAATTTGCTGCCTGACTTTTGTTTATGAAATGTTCGTTAGCCGGTTGGCTATAGTAGGGGGCGGAGAAAATTTAGATATCACTCTGTTGTTTTTTAAATTGGGATTCATTCCTGCTGAGATAACTAGTGGCCAAGAATTTACAGTAGTACGCAATCTTTTTTATGATTTGAATATTAAGTCTCCTGTCCACAATTACCTGACTCTAGTGACTTCACTTTTTCTTCATGGTGGTTTAATGCATCTGGTTGGTAACATGATGTTTCTATGGGTATTTGGTGACAATATCGAAAATCATCTTGGTCACATTAAATACCTATGTTTTTACTTGATGGCCGGTTTAGTAGCAACCTTTAGCCATTGGGCCTTCGATCCTTCATCAGAAATCCCCTTGATAGGGGCCAGCGGAGCGGTGTCTGGGGTCTTAGGAGCATACTTGCTAATTTTCCCGTACAACCGAGTGAAGGTATTGGTTATTTTCTTTTTGATTACCGTTATACAGTTGAGGGCTATGTGGCTACTTGGGCTATGGTTTGCGTGGCAGATTATACAGGGTAGTTTTCAATTGGGAATTTCCAATCAAGTTAGTATAGCTTTTTTTGCTCACATTGGTGGTTTTATATTTGGTTTAGGCATCATAGCGATGTGGAGAATACTCACTGGAAAGAACATTTGGCCACGTGATTACTCAGGCTCTTCTGATGCTTCTAGTTACTGGCGTGGCCGTCCCTTGCAGTGAACCAATAAGGTTATTATTTACGATATCTGCAATCTCGACTTAATTTACGGTATTAGTTTCTAATCTCATATCCAGTTATAAATATTTTGTTTTTCTATAATGCTTAAAAATTATCCCACCTGAGGGAAAATCTTGGTACCGTTACTTTGGATCACTATGATAATATATAGTTGCTTACCATTAAACAGGGATTGGGATTTCTATTAGCAACTTACAGGTGGAGGCCTAACATGCTCGATTACAAACCAAATATTGTCTTATCCAACGAAGAATTTAACGTTGTAGGTAAACGCCCTATTCGTCCTGACGGTGCAGATAAGGTGACAGGGAAAGCAAGATACAGCGCGGATTTGGTTCTCCCTGGGATGCTTTATGGCAGGGTTCTGCGTAGCCCGCATGCACATGCAAGGATTAAGTCGATAGATACTAGCAAAGCAATGGCTCATCCGGATGTCAAAGCAGTTTTAATTGGCTCTGAATTGACGCAATTTGCTGGTCGAGCTTCTGAATTAGTAGAAGGTGCAATGGCTAATATGAAGTTCCTTAGTAACAACATAATGGCCACCGATAAGGTTCTTTATAAAGGGCATCCTGTGGCAGCTGTCGCAGCTTCTAATTCCCATGTGGCTGAACAAGCGCTCACGTTAATTGAGGTGGAATATGAAGTTTTACCACCTGTAATGCATGCTAAAGATGCTATGAAAGACAATTCTACATTAGTGCACGAGCGCCTTGCAGCTATGACGACTGCTTCAATAAGGGCAGGCGGGGTATTAGATGATGATGATCCAGCCAATGGGAGCAATATCGCGAATCGATTCGATTTTACTCTAGGTGATATTGAAGAGGGATTTAAACAAGCGGATGTCATTGTTGAACGAGATGCCTCTACCGTAGCTGTACATCAGGGTTACATAGAGCCACATTCTGGGACTGCTATGTGGCATGCTGATGGTAATCTGACCATATGGTCCAGTAGCCAAGGTCATTTTACCGTTCGAGAAAATACTGCTAGGTTAGTCGGTATCCCGGTCTCCAAAGTGAATGCGATACCTATGGAAATTGGAGGAGGGTTTGGAGCCAAGCTTGCGGTATATTGTGAACCTCTAGCAGCTTTACTAGCTAAGAAAGCTGATGCTCCCGTAAAAGTCACAATGAGCAGGACTGAGGTATTTGAGGCGACCGGTCCGACTTCAGGGACCAACATAACAGTTAAGTTAGGTGCCACTCAGGATGGCAAGTTGACGGCCGCCGAAGCTCACTTGATATTTGAGGCTGGAGCTTTTCCCGGTTCGCCGGTGGCTGGTGGGGCTCAATGCATTATGGGAGCTTATGATATCCCTAATACCTACATTGAAGGATATGATATTGTTGTTAATCGCCCTAAAACAGCGGCCTATAGGGCTCCTGGTTCGCCCGCTGCGGCTTTCTGCATTGAAGGGGCGATTGACGAACTTGCCGAAAAACTAGGGATAGATCCCATAGATTTTAGGGTGCTTAACAGTGCCAAAGAAGGTACTAGGCGAGCGACCGGCCCTCTAATGCCTAAAGTTGGGTTCATTGAAACATTGGAGGCTGCCAAAGCCCATCCACATTATTCAGCACCGTTGGATGGTCCATATAGAGGGAGGGGAGTGGCAAGTGGCTTTTGGGGTAATAACTCGGGCCCCTCAAGTGCGGTTGCTACCGTGACACCAGACGGGATCGTGACTCTTGCTGAAGGGTCACCAGATATTGGTGGGACGCGGGCGACGGTTTCTCAACAATTGGCTGAGACATTGGGAATACCCTTCGAAGACGTAAAACCACAGATCGCAGACACAGATTCCATCGGTTTTACATCTAATACCGGTGGTAGTGGCGTTACTTTCAAAACTGGTATCGCTTGTATCACTGCCGCCGAGGATATAAAGCAACAAATGCGGGAGCGCGCGTCAAGAATCTGGGAAGTGTCATTGGATGATGTGGATTATGTAGACGGCGGAGTCCAGCATAAATCCGATACAGAGCTGAGGTTAGCATTTAAGCAAATGGCTGCTAGGCAAAATAATACCGGAGGGCCGATTGTAGGACGAGCTGGTGTTAACCCCGGAGGTGCGGGACCTACTATAGGAACTCATATCGTAGACGTAGAAGTAGACCCAGATACAGGTAAAGTGACTATACTACGTTACACTGCGCTTCAGGATGCTGGAAAAGCTATTCACCCTAGTTATGTTGAAGGACAAATTCAGGGTGGGGTTGCACAGGGTATAGGCTGGGCATTAAACGAAGAATATTTCATGAATGACCAAGGCCATATGGTAAACTCGAGTTTCTTGGATTACCGGATGCCAGTTAGCCTAGATTTGCCCATGATAGATACGGTGATAGTGGAAATAGCAAACCCTAATCATCCTTACGGTGTTCGTGGAGTAGGGGAAGTTTGTATCGTACCTCCTATGGCAGCGATCTGTAATGCTATATATAAGGCAATAGGGGTTCGTTTAACCAGCTTGCCTATGAACCCAGGCAAGATATTAGAGGCTATTTGGGATAAAGACGGCAATTCAAAGTAAAGAACTTAACATAACAATTGGCCCATGAGAATTCTTAAACTTCTCATGGGCCTTTTAATTTGCCACTCATATTAATCGGTAGGTTGAGTGATTATGCCAGAAGTTTGGATACCCCCTAGAATGCAATCATTGGCGGGTGGGCAAGCGCAGGTTCAAATAGACGGAGCCTCGGTTCGCCAGGTGGTTAATAATTTGGAAAAGGCTTTTCCTGGTATGAAAGACTTCCTTTATGATGCTGAAGAGGATGATTTAATTGCTGGTATCGCTGTTGTAGTAGACGGGGAAGTTAGCCAACTTGGGTTGTTAGAAAGAGTTAAGGAAAACAGTGAAATACATTTTTTACCTGCTATAGGAGGGGGATAACATTATTAGGAAGGGCGCTTAAGCACGTTAGTTATATGGCTACGGGGTTTATCTTGATAGTCCTTCCAGTTGTGGCCGACTCTATCATCGCCAGCGTTGCTTCTACTACGCGCAATCCGTCAATGCCAGAGGCCACCGGGTCCCGCCCTTCCTGTACTGATTCCTGAAAATCCTGAATTTCAGCGACAAAGTTAGCCAGATAATTAGAAGGATATATTTCTGTCTGATTGACCGTGTCACTTAATATTTCCACTCTGCCTTGTCTTGCTTCCCACAAAGTGGCTCTACCTACTATCCTGCCGGTTGTTCCGTATATCGCCAGGTCATTTTTTGAGTCAGGTATTAGTCTGCCGCAGCATACCGTTGCTAATGTGCCACTCCGGAAACGAAGTATGACGGTAGCGGTCCTTTCTAAAGGATTGGTTTCTGTCTGACCATCGGTCAGTGTAGCTACTTCTGTGATTTCGTCATCTAAAAGGAACCGTAAGATGTCGACTACATGGACACCAGTTCCCATAAGCGAAGCGGCTTCTCCAATAAGATCTGGTTGTTCCCACCATTGGCGGCGACCGGTTCTTGTAGGAGGCATAATAGCTCCTCTTGTTCCAAATCCCCATTGTCCCTGAACCAATGAAATTTTGCCTAATGCACCTTCTTTTATGGTTGCTTTAGCTAAAATGTGACCAGGGTGTGTTCTAAGGTGATACCCAGTAGCTAAAGTTACTCCGTTGTCTTGGCAAGCTTTAACCATAGCTACTGCGTCGTGCAGCGTGGTTGCCATTGGTTTTTCGCTGAGAACGTGTTTCCCGTTTTGGGCAGCTTGGACGGCGTGTTCAGAATGTAACGAATTAGGTGAGCATATAAAAACACCGTCTACTCGGTTATCTTGTAGTAATTCGTCGATGGACGCATAGGCCGCTAGGGCACCGTGTTTTTCGGCGAATGAGTGTGCTCGTTCTTTATCTCTGCTATAAACTGCCACGAGATTAGCGTCGGATGTTGCGTTAATCGCTGGAGCAATTTTATTTTCAG
>CAJXEF010000122.1 GCA_913052545.1 uncultured Chloroflexota bacterium | reverse complement strand
TGGGAGCATCAATCTTGGCTCGAATTACTAATAAAGCCAAGATCATAATACTCGGGAATGTGTTGCCCATCTGGGATGATCCTTTATGGCTAGCAGAACAATTAGCCATGATAGATATGATTTCGCACGGCAGACTGGTTTCTGGCTTCGTTAGAGGAGGGGGTCGAGAAAGCTACGCACACAATTCGCCTCCTCACTTCAATAGGGAACGGTTTGAAGAAGCCCATGACTTTATCATCAAAGCCTGGAGTGATCCGGGTCCATTCCGATGGGAAGGGAAGCATTACCATTATAGATACGTTAATCCGTGGGCTCGTCCCTTGCAGCAACCCCATCCACAGATATGGATACCATCAACAGTAAGTGTGGAAACCGTCAAATGGACAGCAGCCCATAGATATCCACTAGTACTTCTCGCAACTAAATTAGAACCGACCAAGGAAGCTTTCCAGCTGTACCACGATACCGCAGCTGAACTAGGATATGAATCTGGCACCCAAAATGTTGCTTACCTGTGGAAAGTTCATGTAGATGAAACTGAAGAGAAAGCCGAAGAAGTTGGGCGCAAGTACCTATCAGGGGTGAGCAACCCCTTCTTGGCCGGTAATGAAGGGCAAGTAAATCCTGCCATAATGAATCTGCCCGGTCATACATCAAGGACCTCACGCCGGCTGTCCGCCACGGCTTTCGGACCAGCGGGTCGATTCGGGACTAACCGTAGGCCCTTTGAAGACCAGGTAGCGGATAACACTATCATCACTGGTACACCCAAAACTGTCATCCCTAAAATCAGAGAGGTGCTCGAGTACCTAAGACCCGGCAGCGTCTTCTTCTGGGATGGCGATGGCGCTATGTCCCACGAAGACCAAATGCGCAGTCTGAGGCTTATGGGCGAAGAGGTACTCCCTGCAGTTAGAGAAATCGGAGATGAACTGGGCTTATCCAGTCCATTCGAAGTTGATCCGGCAACTAATCAGAAAATAGAAGACAAAGCCACCACAACAGCTGACTAGATGAGAAATGTAGCCCTTAAATTAGAAGATGCCGGCAATACCGGCATCTTCTAGTTATAGATCCAGTACTATATTCTACCAACCTCTATTTCCTGACCCTGTTCTGAAGATCTCCTGATATCATCTATAAAATGGTGTAACTCTACAGCAGTATTGAAATCTGGTTCACAAGGATTTCCAGACCGTATCGCCTCACCGAAACGATAATACATTTGCCCAACGTTAAACGGAGACCCTGAAGGCATACCCTCCAAAACATTTATATACTTGCCGGGAATATCTAAAGGTTCCAATAGGTTACTTTCTCCGGAACCATGCAAAGTAACGTCGTTAAGCTGCGGAGAATCCTCTGAAGTCACCGTCAAAGTACCTGATCGACCATATATTTCCATTCTATATCCACTCCCCGCCCAAGGGTTGCTGGCGATGTGAACCGATGCTACTCCACCATTTGCCAATCTTCCACTGACTAAAATATTATCTGGAGAAGTAACATCTAACATTTGATTTGTATCAGTTTCAAACCATTGTTTAGCTTGAGTACTTACAACAGTTGAGACATGCCCGAAATTACCTACCACGAAACGAAGAGCATCTATCGAATGCCCACATGCAATAGTTAAAGTGTTTGCCCCTAACTCATCATCTCTTTGCCAAGTTCTGTCGGATGACCGGCTAAGTCCTCCTTCTCTTATGAGACTCACGTGACAAGACATCACCTCCCCTACATAGCCGGATTCCACTAAATCTTTAGCGTAGAGGATCCCCGGGGCTGCTCTCGCTTGGAGGCCTACCATAGTTCTGACCCCCTTCGTAGTCGCTAGGTCAGCTAACTCGATTGCCTCTGTCGTGGTCCTGCCCAATGGCCACTCAGTATAAACGTGCTTACCTGCATTTAGAGCTGCTACAGTAGGTTCATAGTGGGAAGGTACTCTCAGAACCACTGCCACAGCGTCTATCTCAGGATGTTCTAACATTTTGTGGTAGTCATCGAATGCTAATCTAGCCCCGTATTTTTTAGCTGATTCGTCTGCTGATTCTTGTCTAGTCGTACAGACAGCTGTCAGCTCAAATTCTGGACTGGCAACTATAGCAGGCAAATGAGAACGAGGAGCCCAACCTTTTTGAGTATTCGCCCCGATAATACCCAATCTTATTTTATCAGCCATACTAACCCCTCCTAGCTCCGGATTGAGCATATCCTACCACGTACTAACCAAGGGTTACACGTATGGGTCCAAATGGTCGAATAGTTTTATACCTCTTAAAATCGTTGGATTGAACTTCTAAAGTCTTGCCATTCTTACCTTTAACCAGCATACTTTCAGCTATCGTTAACGAGGTGAATACTAGTGCAAATCGGAGCAATATTCCCACAAACCGAAATTGGTTCAGATCCCGGTGCTATCAGAGAATACGCCCAGGCAGCAGAAGGATTGGGATATTCCCACTTATTCATCGCAGACCACGTTTTAGGAGCCGATGATAAACACCATGACCATGTAGTAGGTTCTGCATATACCCAGGAAAGTATCATACATGAACCTTTTGCACTAATGGGTTATTTAGCAGCAATAACCAAAACAATGGGGCTATCTACAGGCATCTTGATTCTGCCCCAACGGCAAACAGCCCTTGTAGCAAAGCAGGCGGCTGAGGTAGATGTACTGAGTGGTGGCCGTCTCAGGCTAGGGATCGGCGTAGGCTGGAATCACGTGGAATATGAAGCTCTTAATCAAGATTTCCACAATCGAGGGCGGCGAAGTGAAGAACAGATCGCACTGCTGAGAGCTTTATGGACGAAAGAAGTAGTTAATTTTGAGGGAAAGTGGCACCGTGTTTCTCACGCAGGACTCAATCCCCTACCAATTCAAAAACCTATCCCTATTTGGCTTGGAGCCGGTAGCAGCAGCAACCCACTACCCAGTGAACCTGTTTTACGTAGGCTTGCCCGAATAAGCGACGGTTGGTTTCCAAATTTCCCCCCTTCTCCAGCAGGAAAAAAGGCTATTACGACTTTAAGAAAATACGTAAGAGAAGCAGGGCGGAAACGAAATCAGGTAGGCATCGAAGGTCGAATTCGAATCTCCGGAAAACAGCCCGAAGAATGGTTGGATGAATTAAAAGCCTGGGAAGCTCTAGGTGCAGTCGGGATCACAGTAGAAGCTCGACGTGGTGGCTTGCATTCAGTAGAAGAACACATTGAAGCCATTAGGCAATTTAAAGAAGTGGTTGGATAAGATATACGCTTGCTATCAAAGTAGAATAATTTATAAATATTCCTAAAGCAGCAAAGAAATTTTACGTGCAGGGCAGTCCCAATTTAGATAAAATAAGAACTCAAGGTGCTACTAAATCAAGATGCTGCGTACCGAGGCAGAATTTTTTAAGATAGAAGTGTATTTGTATGGTATCTCTCCTTCGTAAAATAGTTGGGGACAGTAGCGAAAAAGCAGCCGAAAAGATTCTCCCTATTGTTAACAAAGTAAATAGTTTAGAAGAATCTATACAGGTCCTGTCAGACACTCAACTGAAAGAAAAAACGGAAGAATTCAAACACCGACTCGAAATAGGCGAATCTTTAGATGATTTGTTGCCTGAAGCCTTCTCGGTAGTTAGAGAAACGGCACGGAGAAAAATAGGCCAACGCCACTATGATGTGCAAATTATCGGCGGAGTAGTATTACACCAGGGCCAAATAGCTGAAATGAAAACCGGCGAAGGGAAGACCTTAGTCGCCACCTTAACCGTGTATCTAAACGCCCTTGAAGAGAACGGGGTCCATGTAGTTACAGTAAACGATTATCTGGCCCGCCGGGACCCTGTCTGGATGGGGCCCATATACGAAGCCCTAGGATTATCAGTTGGTTGCCTCCAGCACGACCAAGCTTATTTATACGACCCTACTATAGACGACCCAACCAATTCTAGAAAATCTCCATCGCATATCAAATCTCTCCGACCGGTCACCCGTGCAGAAGCTTATGCTGCCGACGTCTTATATGGAACCAACAATGAATTCGGGTTCGACTACCTCAGAGACAACATGAGTGTTGAAGTCACGGAAAAGGTTCAGCAAAAATTCAATTACGCCATAGTAGATGAAGTCGATAACATTTTGATCGACGAAGCTAGGACACCACTGATCATTAGCGGTCCCGCCGAAGAACCAGTACAGCATTACTACACATTCGCTAAATTGGCTCCGAGGTTAGAGGCAGAATCCGATTATTCAATTGATGAACGTTCACAAGCCATATCATTAACCCCAGATGGAATCAATAAGATGGAACAGTGGACTAAGGTAGGAAACCTATATGACCCTGAGAATTTTCATCTCGTTCACTACGTTGAAAATTCATTAACCGCCTACGTACAGAAAAATAGAGACAAAGAATATGTAGTCCAAAATGGGGATGTAATCATAGTAGACGAATTCACAGGACGTCTCCAACCTGGCCGGCGGTGGTCCGATGGCCTTCACCAAGCAGTCGAAGCGAAAGAAGGCCTCAAGATACAACGCGAAAGTGTCACCTATGCAACTATCACTCTTCAGAATTATTTCCGGATGTATAAAAAGTTGGCTGGAATGACAGGAACCGCCGCCACGGAAGCCGATGAGTTTTACAAAATATATGGACTAGAAGTAACCACAGTTCCTACTAATCTACCCCTAACCCGCCAAGAGAATTCTGATTTAGTCTTTCAAAGTAGCAACGCGAAATGGAAGACCGTTGTAGAAGATATAATTGAAATTCACGAAACGGGTAGACCCATTTTGATAGGCACTACCTCAATTGAAGCTTCAGAAGATCTCAGTGAACGGTTAAGAAAACAGGGTGTAGCTCACCAAATCCTAAATGCTAAAAACCATGAGCATGAAGCCTCTATCATATCTCAAGCCGGCAAAATTGGGGCCGTAACCGTCTCAACTAACATGGCAGGGCGGGGAACGGACATCGTACTTGGCGGAAGTGATACGGAACGTAGCGATTGGGCTAACGAGCACGCTCATGTAGTCCAGCTAGGAGGACTCCATGTCTTGGGAACCGAACACCATGACGCCAGGAGAATCGATAACCAGCTTCGAGGTAGAGCCGGGCGCCAAGGAGATCCGGGTAGCACCCAATTCTATGTCTCCCTAGAAGATGAACTAATGCAGAGATTTGGTGGCGAACGGATTAAATCCTTTATGGGATGGACCGGGATCGACGAGACCGCACCAATCGAAAATAAATTGATCACTAAATCTATACAGAGCGCTCAAGTCAAGGTGGAAGGTTACCACTTCGATATAAGAAAACATCTCTTAGACTATGATGACGTCCTTAATCATCAGAGAGAACTCATATATAAGGATCGCCATCGTATTCTTACTGGCACTAGTCTGAGAGAAAAAATCATTGAGATGCTGCTCGCCGAATTTTCTCACCTAATTCAAAAACACCTGCCTGGGCGACATGCTGACGATTGGGATGTCGGTAGTTTCGCATCAGATCTCGAGTCAATATGCCCCTTACCTCCAGATTTAGATCAGGAAGAAAAAGTTTACAAATATAATCAGCAACAATTATTAACTTTATTAACTACCCACGCTGATAATGCTTACGATGCTCGCGAAGAGCGCCTGGGTTCAGGTGAGATGAGAACCTTGGAACGTTTACTAATGTTACGATCCATAGACGTCCATTGGGTAAATCATTTAACTATTATGGAAAACTTGAGGACTGGAATTGGATTACATGCATATGGTCAACGCGACCCTCTAGTCGTATACCGTACAGAAGGGCACAAGACATTCCAAGAATTACTAGATCGCATGCAAACAGACGTTGTACATTCTTTATTTCACGTAACGACTACAGCTAACCCAGGGACTCCCAGTAGACGAGAGTCCATCTCAACCGAGCAAACCCCCATGAAGCAATTCAGCGGCGCTAGAAACGCTGCATCAACGGGAAATAAAATCGGTAGGAACTCCCCATGTCCCTGTGGCAGTGGGAAAAAATACAAACGCTGTTGTGGTTAACACTACTAAGACTTTTTGCCAAATAACTTACCCAGGAACGACCTTTTTTGTCCCATATGTACTTGAATATCACCAGATAGAACATCGACGGGATCCCTATCAAAAACCACTTTACAACCAGGACCACAGAAATAATATGAAGTGCCATTGTGTTCACTAATACCACCAGGTGGATTATCAACATCTACGTCCATTTGACAAACAGGATCGATCTTTGTAGGCATTTACTAGACCTCCAATTCTTCGCTAACGAAAACTCACAATCAAAACGCACATCCGCCTTTATCTAGCTATAATTTGAGATTACGCAATCTCAACGAATTACTTATCACAGA
>CAJXEF010000121.1 GCA_913052545.1 uncultured Chloroflexota bacterium | reverse complement strand
GATTGCGCCCAGTGTTCCGGCCCGGAGGCATAATATGGACCTAGGTCTGACCGAAATTCAGCTTATGTTGAAAAATAGCGCCAGGGAGTTCCTATCACAGGAATGTCCTTTAACGTTCGTCCGCGAAATGGAGAACAACTCCCAAGGTTATACCGAAGAATTCTGGCAGCAGCTCGCCAGCCTTGGCTGGACAGGATTAGCTTTTCCTGAGGTCTACGGAGGGACCGGTGGCACCTTTACAGATTTAGCAGTCTTATTGGAAGAAATGGGTCGGACCCTAGCACCTAGCCCGTTTTTCTCTACAGTAGTTCTGAGTGGGTTAACCATATTAGAAGCAGGCTCCGCTAGCCAAAAACAGGACTTTTTGCCGCAAATCTGCGCCGGCTCAACTAAGATCGCATTCGCGCTTACCGAAGCAACAGCTACTTATGAACCATGGGGAGTTGAAACAATCTCAGAACTCGCCAACGGCAATTACCAATTATCAGGGACAAAGCTTTTCGTTCAGGATGCTCATACGGCAGATTGGCTGCTTGTAGCTGCTAAAACTGACTTAACCGCACCTCCTGAACGAGGCATTACCGTTTTCCTGATACCTTCTAAACAAGAAAACATTACAATTAATCTACTCAACACTATCGCATTAGACAATCAATGCGAAATAGTTTTCGATAATCTCCAAGTCTCATCGGATTGCATCGTAGGTTCGATTAATGAAGGCTGGCCTATTATTGAAAGCGCTCTACAGCGTGCCATAGCTGGTCAATGTATAGAAATGCTTGGAGGTGCAGACGCGGTACTAGACATGACCGTTGAATATGCCAAGCAACGAACTCAATTCGGCCGCCCTGTGGGAAGTTTTCAGGCAGTTCAGCATCACTGCGCCAATATGGCGACGGATGTGGAAGGTTGTAGACAAATAGCCTATCAGGCCGCCTGGAGAGTTTCCGAGGGCTTACCGTCCTTTCGAGAGGTAGCGATGGCCAAAGCCTGGGTTAGTGGTGCCTATCAGCGTGTTTGCGCCACGGCCCATCAATGTCACGGAGCGATAGGTTTCACCAAAGAACATGACTTACAGTTATATACCAGGAGGGCCAAAACACAAGAACTCCGTTATGGGGATGTAAGTTCGCATAAAGAAACTGTTCTTCAACAAATCGAGACTGAATAATAACCAGCCTTTTAAACTCCGATTGGAGGTAGCAAAATGACAACCAGAGATTGCGTTTTTTGTAACATCATCAGAGACCCTATACACCAAGATCCAATTTACCGTGACGAGAGAGTGATTGTAGTTAAGGATATAAATCCAAAGGCTCCTATCCATTTGCTGATAATCCCAACTATGCATCTTGGCTCTCTTGCATACATCGGACCTGGTCAGGTTCCTATAATGGGTCATATGTTTGTGGTAGCGGAGGAGATGGCTCGGCGAGAGGGAGCTACTCTGAGCGGATACAGATTGACACTGAATCAAGGCCAAGATTCAGGTCAAGAAATCGAACACTTACATATGCATTTACTGGCCGGGAAGCACCTGGCATCGATGGGATAATGCCATGCAAAATAGATTACTCCCACTTGAAAATACTCGAGAGGCGAGTCAAAACACTGCCGATAGGGCTTCAGAATCACATATATCGTGTAGGTGATATTGCTGAAAGCCTTGCAGGTGTCCACAATTTGGACCCTATAAAAGCTCGGCTCGGGATGTTGGCACACGATATTGCTCGTTCGATGCCGGATCAAAGACTACTTCAGTTGGCCCGAGCATTTGATTTAGGGGTCGATCCTATAGAAGAGCAACTACCTGTCCTGCTCCACGGTCCAGTTGGTGCAGAGCTGTTGCAGCGAGAAGAAGGGATCGAAGATACAGGACTTTATGAAGCGGTTTATTGGCATACAACCGGGAATGCGGCAATGGATTCCTTTGCCAAGCTCGTTTTTCTAGCTGATAAATTGGATCCTCAAAAATGCAAACGCTATCCCTATCAGCAACGTCTAATGGAATTAGCAAAGGTTGACTTGGATCACGCCATGGTTGAATTCCTGACCCGTGAATTAATTACGTTAGCGACCGGGGGATTTCTTATTCACCCGGATATGCTTGCCACTCGTAACTTCCTGATCCAATCAAACACATGAAGAGTGTTATATGAGAGTAACTTTAACCGCAGGCGCCCTTCAACGCATCATTGACAAAGGGGCGCGGATAGCGATAGATCTGGTCTCTTACTCCACTTGAGCCGGCTCAACTATAGAAGTATCGGTCGATACCAAAGTATCACGGAAAAGATCTACTTTAAGTTATGAAAGTATTCAACAAGACGGAATAGAACTATTGGTATCAACTAACCTGTTCCAGAACACTAATCATCTGACCATAGAATTAAAACAGTTTCTTTTTATTCGGAGGCTAAAAGCCTCAGCAGAGTTGCTAAACGGTGTCATCATAGGGCAATCAGCGTATGAATCATAAAATTGATCAACAACTTTGCCTAGAGCAACTGCATGCTTGACGACCGTTCGACATCAAATCCCAGCCTATCAAACAGAGTTAGATAATCAGGGGAACCCCGGATGAGTGTGCTGCAGAAATACCGAGATTTAAATAAGTTGGCCTCACGATATTCAACTTGCTGTGTATTTGGGGGGTCGCTTCTCTACGAATGAACGACTAGCTTCCTGGAAATCCTCAGAAGTATGCAACTTTAAGGGCTGGATATACATATTTGCGTCGTACAGTGTCTGGACCCATTGCCGGCGTGTCAACCTGACCCCAGCCCTTGTAGCTAACGGTGGGGCTTTCAAAATTTTGTTGGCTAGTTCTTCAGCCGCCTCCAAATGCTGACCAGTAGGCACAAGCCGATTTATCAAGCCCAAACGATACAGTTCGGAGGCATCAACAGGCTCCCCTGTGATCACCATCTCAGTTACTATCTTAGACGGCATGAAGGCATTTATCTTAGCCCAAACTCGCGCTCCTGGTAACCCTCGTTTCGTCTCCGTAATCCCAAATTGTGCCTCTTCAGATGCAACAATCAAGTCGCATTCAGCAGCAATAGATGTTCCAGCACCCAATGCATATCCATGGACTGCCGCTATAACAGGCTTCCAGTTAATGGTACGTGCAAGGTATCCTTCAGAACTGGTTCCCATAGTGCGCCTGGCTTGTTGTTGAGGTGTCATCTGGACAAACCGTTGTTTTATATCGGCCCCGGCACAAAAACACCGTCCTGCCCCATGAAGTATCGCAACCCAAGCTTCATCATCAATATCAAACTCTAACAAAGCATCATACAAATCAGATTCAAATTGGTCGTTAACTGCATTCAAAGATTGCGGCCGATCCAGCATTATGTATCCAATTCTACCTTTCCGCTCGTACTTCATAGTTTCATATTCCACCATCTCTGTACTCCTATCGTTTGATAGTTTTTATAATTATAAAAACTATCAAACGGCTTATTCTCTAATAAAGGTACTTTCAACAAGCTTCTATAAATTGACATTACAAAAACAAATGTTCTATAATATCTTTATATTAGAACATTTGTTCAGGAGACTTATATGACCACCATATTTTCTAGTCCCCACATTACAGACATTGTACCTGAATTTATTCATTACGAAGACACTGGTTGTGAAGTGTCGCAAGCGTGCTTAAACTGCCCCCTGCCACAGTGCAAATACGACGATCCTGCCTGGTTCCAGCGCCACCAAAGATTAATCAAAGATTTAAAGGTGTTAACGGTAATGCGATTAGAAAATCTTACCGTAGAAGAAACTGCTGAACATTTTTCAGTAACAGTACGAACAATCTTCCGCATAATGCGTAGGTGCCGCGAAACTGGGGTTCTTACCACAGATTAAAAGACAATCTATGCCTTTGTGCAGATACCACGTAGAGTAATTACTAATTGCTATTTGACCAAATCAGCCACGGGGCAACCCAAGACCACGACCCGCGATTATATTGCGCTGAACCTCAGATGTCCCTGCAGCAATTTTATGCGAGAAAGATATCATCCAATGTTCTTGCATACGACCACTCAATGGAGCCCATTTTTCATCACGACCTAAAGTCCCGTAAGGGCCCAAAATCTCCATTCCAGCAACTGTGGTCCGCTGCAAGGTCTCGCTACCGAATACCTTGCTCATTGAGGCCTCTCGGTTAGGAACTAACCCCTCACCCTGCATGTAAGCAACGTTGTAAGCCATTAAGCGTGCAACTTCTGTTTCAATATAACGATCTGCCAGCAAGTTCCTAACCCAATGAGATTTCATCAAGCTCTGACCATTTTGCTGTCTATCCCTAGCATATTCTCTTATCTCATCCAGCAATCTTCGAGACATAGCTGAATAATCTATCCCTGACCTCTCAAAGTCCAAGAGAGTTACCGCCACGTACCAACCCCTATTCTCTTCTCCCACTACGTTACGCCTAGGGACTCTCACATTATCAAAAATCACCTGGTTAAACTCGTGTCCCCCTGACATATTAACTATTGGTCTAACTTCTACTCCAGGAGTTTTCATATCGACCAATATGAAACTAATTCCCCTATGTTTAGGCGCGTCAGGATCAGTCCTAGCGAGACACATAATCCAGTCCGCTCTATGAGCAAGAGTAGTCCATATTTTGGCCCCATTGATAATGTAGTCATCTCCGTCTCGAACCGCTCTGGTACTTAGCGAAGCTAGATCTGATCCTGACTCTGGCTCGCTATAACCTTGGCACCACTGCACCTCACCCCTCGCAATCGGCGGTAAATGTGCTTGCTTTTGCTCTTCCGATCCATGAATCATTAGAGTAGGACCTAGCATACGAACCCCAAATATATCTCTACCTGGCGCCCGCATATAAGCTAATTCTTCATTGTAAATAGCAGATCTAACCGGTGAAGCATTTTGCCCACCATACTCTTCTGGCCAATGCATCGTAAGCCAACCCTTTTCCGCGAGCGATTGCCTCATTTGTCGAGTCTGCTCCCAATTCCACTCCTCGGGCCATCTCCCGCCACCCTCCCAATCGGAAGGTAATTCTTGCTTAACAAACTCTCTCAGCTGTTTGCGAAATTCTTCGTCTTCAGGACTAAACTTGAACTCCACTAGAACACTCCTTTTATAAGGCAACCCTATTTTGAGACTTAGGTACCGACCGCCACGCAAGTCACTGTTCGGACAACTCCTTGGACAGTGTGGATGCTTTCCGTTACTAAGTTTCCAACTACGGACATATCATCTCCATCAATAACGGCGATAATATCATAAGGACCCGTGACTACATCGACGGTTTTTATCCCGGGTAATTCTCGAAGCGTCCCTGCAACATTTCTAGTTTGACCGACTGCAGTTTCCACTAATAGATAAGCTTTTGTTCCCATGCTGCCTCTCTAAAAATTATTTAACACTAATTCTACGGTTAGCCAATTTCAGTGTCAATTTACACCCTGCGGGTTATAATTCCTGATTATGTCAAAGACAATGGAACTTCTTTATACAGGCGCGTTAGAGCTTGGGATCAATTTAGATGAGGAACAGCTATCCAAGTTTACATCCTACTATAAGGAACTACGAATATGGAATCAGAAAGTTAATCTAACAGCTATTACCGAACATTCAGCAGTTCAGGCTAAACACTTCTTAGATTCACTCACCTGTTTCCCTCTGTTTAACGACAGAGTTCCCCAAAAAACCAAGTTAATGGATATCGGTGCTGGAGCTGGATTCCCTTCTTTACCCCTCAAATTGACTCTACCGGAAATAAACGTCACGCTTGCCGATTCAGTTGGGAAAAAAACGGCCTTTATTCGTCATATTATAGAACTGTTGGAAATTCCCGATGTAACCACAGTCACGGATCGCGCAGAGAACCTAGGTCACGATCACCATTACCGGGAAACCTTTGACTTAGTTCTAGTAAGGGGTGTGGCCAAATTCCCAACATTACTAGAATACACACTACCCCTTTGTAGAGTAGGCGGTAAAGTTATAGCATGGAAATATGGTGGAATCGAAGAAGAATTAGCAAGCGGGGCGCAAGCATTGAAAATCCTAGGGGGAAGTACCCCTCAAATAATGCCTATAACTCTCTCTGCTTTGAATGACAACCGGATTCTAGTGTCAATTGACAAAGTTCATCCTACTCCGGAACAGTACCCCCGCCAACCCGGTATCCCCCGGAAAAATCCCCTTTAGCTGTCGCTCTAATTTGAATACCTGCGTAGTCAAATATATACTAGCTATAAGATATTTCTAGAAGTTATCGGAGAAATGCAATATGTCAATTATGGTGACCGGCGGAACTGGATTTATCGGAAATCGAATCGTACGTAAGCTGTCGGACAGGGGTGAAGAGGTTGTTTGCTTCGATTTAGCTCCACCGCGGAATAACCTAGAGCGTTATG
>CAJXEF010000120.1 GCA_913052545.1 uncultured Chloroflexota bacterium | reverse complement strand
GGCCCAGTAATTGTAGAGATTCCCGCTGATGTAGGTACAATGGAAATTCCTGAAGATTCCTTAAATTATCAGCCACCCAAGCGGTCCCCGCAGTCGCCCGCACCCGGGGATGTCCAAGACGCAGTAAAGTTATTGTTAAACGCAAAGAAACCAGTGATATGGTCAGGAATGGGAGTTTTATTTGCCGATGCAACGAACGAACTTCAAGAGTTCGCCGAGCTGACAGAGATTCCTGTATACACCACGATGCCGGGTAAATCATCTTTCGATGAAAGGCACCCTCTTTCATTGGGAGCAGGAAGTAGTTCCACATCCCTGCCAGCCCGGCGTTGGCTCCAAGAATCAGACGTCCTTTTTGCAGTCGGATCTAGCATGACCCGAACCGGCTATGGGCAACCAATTCCCGATGGAAAAGTGATCATTCATAACGTAGAGAGTATAGAAGACATTAATAAAGATTTCTCCGTAGATGTCGGACTTCCGGGCGACGCCAAACTAACCCTTCAAGCTATGATTGATGAGGTTAAGTCTCAAGCAGGAGTTAATGGAAAGAAAGGGCAAAGCAAAGTCGCGGAGGAAATAGCCGAAATTCGTGACGCGTGGATGGGAGAATGGACAGATTTACTTAACTCCGATGACACGCCTATTAACACCTACAGAATTATCGGAGAATTAGAAAGGACTTTAGACAAGGAGAATAGTATAGTAACCCACGATGCTGGTGCCCCCCGGGACACTATCATGCCCTTCTATCGAGCCACCATACCACACAGCTACATTGGATGGGGGAAAACCACTCACCTCGGCTACGGCATACCGCTTATGATAGGAGCCAAATTAGCCCGACCCGATAAGTTTTGCTTGAACTTCATGGGAGACGGGGCCTTTGGGATGTCTGGGCTCGATATTGAAACCTCAGTGAGAGCCGAAGCCCCAATCACTACGGTAGTGCTAAATAACGGCGGAATGGCTACCTATCCCGGAGGATATCCAACAGCCGCCGAACTTTACGGCGCTACCCACATGTCCGGGGACTACGCCAAAGTAGCCGAAGGCCTAGGAGCCGTAGGAATAACCGTAACGAAGCCAGAGGAAATTGCACCTGCTTTAATCAGGGCACAGCAGCTAAACTCTGAAGGCAAAACAGTATTGATCGATGTCCACTCAAACTTAGAAGCTCGACGGTCAAACTTCTCATAATGTTTCTTGGTGCAAAGAATGAAAAGAGGTCCCAATCTTGGGACCTCTTTTCATTAAAACTGTCGATAAGAGTTAATAATAGGTAAGCGCCTATCCTTACCAAAGGCTTTAGGAGTAATTTTTACACCTGGGGGAGCCTGGCGACGCTTATATTCATTCCGATCCACATAAGATATCACTTGCTTCACGATATCTGCATCAAACCCTAGTTGTATCATGTCGAGATAACTTAAATCATCTTCCACATAAGATTTTATTATAGGATCTAGATAATCGTAAGGCGGAAGAGTGTCTTGGTCCATTTGATCTGGTTTCAACTCTGCACTAGGAGGTTTTGTGATTATTGGCTCAGGGATGACTCCACTAGGATCACCATTCGAATTACGCCAATTGGATAGTCGATAAACCAAGGTTTTAGGCACGTCTTTCAATACAGCAAATCCCCCAGCCATATCGCCGTAAAGAGTCGCATAACCCATAGCCATCTCACTTTTATTACCTGTAGTGAGAACCAACCATCCAAATTTATTAGACAGTGACATAATTACATTCCCGCGAATCCTCGCCTGAAGGTTCTCTTCAGCCACTCCGGGATCTGTGCCTTCGAAATACGGGTCTAACATCTCAGTAAAGGCTGTATGTGCTAATTCGATCGGCAAATTCCAAATTTGGATTCCCAAGTTCTTCGCCAGCAGTTCCGAATCGGCGATACTACCTTCAGAAGAATATCGGGAAGGCATGGTAACGCCGATCACATTATCAGACCCAAGGGCATCTACTGCGATTACAGACGTGAGAGCAGAATCAATTCCCCCGGATAAGCCTACTAAAGTTTTTGCGAACCCACTTTTACGCACATAATCCCGCGTCCCCAAAACGAGAGCTTGATAAATCTCTGCTTCTTTAGACAGAGAAACCGATGGAATAACATTAGTCAAAACAGGATATTCTTTGACCTCAAATTCGGAGACCTGGATAGTTTGAGCTTTACCAATTTCCGGTAACATGGCAAAGTTTTCTTTCCTCGGTCTAGGATCTTTCAGGCGGGATCGGAAGACGGACTCCACATCGAGATCAGCGACCAACAATTGTTCTTGGAAGAAGGCTCCCTGAGCCAGTTTTTCACCGTCCATATTGTAAATCACGCTAGCCCCATCGAAAACCAGCTCATCTTGGCCTCCAATCATGTTCAAATAGGCAACAAATAAGCCATTATCCATGGCCCTAGTAGCTATCATCCTTTCTTTCTGAAACCCCTTGTCCGCATAGAAAGGAGATGCATTGATATTTACTATGATCTCGGCCCCGGATTCCCTTTGAACTACAGCTGGTCCCCCCGGGTACCAAATGTCTTCGCAAATGTTGATCCCAACCCCGGTTCCATTGATCGTATATACAGGACATGTATCGCCCCTTCTGAAATATCGATCTTCATCAAATACTCCGTAGTTGGGAAGATAAATTTTTCTGTACACATCTATTAGTCTGCCATCGTATCCAATCGCTGCCGCATTGGCTGTATCTTTACCAACTTGAACGAACCCGACTACAAGGGTTATACCTGTAGAGGCAGCTATGACACGGTGCATAGCATCTAAATTAGCCTGAAGAAAGGCGGGTTTCAGAAGCAAGTCTTCCGGCGGATACCCAGTTATCGCTAGCTCAGGAAAGGCCACTAGATCAGCTTTTACTTGCCGCGCCATCTCAATGTAATCAAGGATGGTCTGAGTATTGCCACTTATGTCTCCGACCGTGGAGTTAATTTGGGCTAACGCTAATCTGAATTGTCTAGGCATTACGGCTCCGAAATTTTCTAAGCTTCTACATAATAACGCTTGTTCAGGATTACTTCATACTATGACTTTCCGCATTGACACTCTGTTTCCAGCCAATTATGATTGGCTCCCATTACAACAGGTTTAAAATCAACTGAAAGCGGCCAATCACAACACATCACCAATTTATAGGAGTTTAACAGCTTCTCCTAAGTATGAATAACTGGCGTCTTCGTTTAGCACACAAACTTCCCTTTTACTATGGATGGGTAGTCTTAGGCTCCTCAATATTACCTAGCTACTCAGCTAGGCCGTTAATGGCCATTGCCACATTAACTGTATTTCTGGTTCCAATGACAGAACAATTCGGATGGTCTCGTGGCCTTTTCTCCGGAGCAGTAAGTCTGGGCGGAATCTGCGGAATAATAATATCTCCAATCGTCGGGAGAATCATAGATCGTCGTGGATCCAGCCTCCTAATATCCCTTTCATCAGCGGTCGTGGGCTGTTGTTCTATAGGAATCGCAACGGTGGGGCAAGTATGGGCTTTTTACGCACTTTACGTACCTGCCCGCACCGTTTTCGCCAGCCCTTTAGAGTTAGGAACATCATTGGCTATCAGCAACTGGTTCATAAGACGGAGAGCACTTGCATTAAATATACTGAGCATAGGCCAAGGTACCGGACTAGCGCTGATGCCTTTATCAGCACAATTCTTAATAGGAAATTGGGGTTGGCGTACAGCATGGGCTAGTTTAGGCCTCTATACGCTAATAATTGGCATACTTCCATCCCTTTTACTAATGGTACGAAGACCTGAAGACATTGGTCTTACTCCAGATCCTGCCAAACAACATCCAATCAATCTTTTGGCCCCACCCTCTGCTATCCAAGGGTTATCGGATCCAATGGAAGAAAATTTCACATTATCTGAGGCATTAAAAACCAAGGCATTTTGGATATTGGCAGCTTTTTCAGTATCTGGATTTATGGTTCAATCAGGGGTTAGCCTTCACCAGGTACCCCATTTGATAGGCCAAGGGATCGACCCGTCTTTTGCGGTTTTCGCTGCCAGCACCTTTGCTCTATCCCAAGTCATAGGAGGGATAATTTGGTCAACCCTAGCCAGTAAATTTAAGGTTCGTTACCTACTGGCTTTCGCTGGTTTGGCCGCAAGTATCGGATCTATTGGGACGAGTAATAGTTCATCACTGCTATGGGGGCTAGCTGCTTCTCTTTGTTTAGGTATAGGAGTGGGTGGATTACATTTACTTCTAAGGTTGGCTTGGGCCGATTATTATGGGCGTCAGCATCTTGGAAGCATACGAGGAGTAGCCCACTCTGCCCAAATCGGAGGGCAGGTATTAGGCCCGGTCCTCGCTGGATTTATGTTTGATGTCACAAGGAGTTACAAACTACCATTTGCGACGTTCACGGTTTTTCTCTGGGGAATGTCCTTATTAGTATTAGCTGCAACACCACCTCAGAAGTATCCGTCATCTGCAAGCCGGACTTAAATACAGTCGGTTATCCATCAAGAAAATTTCAATAACTACTCTTCGATCTCTTTACGAGCGATCACCGCAAATAAAGGGTTCCCCTGGGGCTGATCTGCCGGGTTAACCAATCCGCCCCGGATATCCCCGAAGCCTCCGGCATAGCCCATATAAGAACTAACTAAATCTAGATGCCCTTCATCACTCATACCTCGCCAAATGCGTACCGCTTTGGTAGGAAACATGCGGTTCGAAAAAGTCACGATAAAGATACCTCCCAGCTTAAGTATCCTGTTTACTTCTTGAAAAGTCTCAATTGGGCTCGTCATGTATTGAACAGACACCGTAACAACTACAGCATCAAAGATATTATCTGCAAAAGGTAGTTCAGGATTTAAATTTAGGTCATGTACTACATATTCGTCCAAATCTGGGTTATCAGCCATTTCAGCATCATTCATACCTAACCCAACCATCCGATCTTTATCGTGATCTTTAGGCCAGTGGGATCTCCAACTGCTCATCAAATCAAGTATTAAAGAACCTGTAGGTATTTGTTCTCGGAAAACTCGACCGACCGCAGCAATAGCAAATTCATCAATATGGACTACGAACCTGGGCTGAGAATAAAATAGCCCGTCACCGCTTTCGTCTTCTCTAGAAAAATATTCGCTTGGAAATGCTGTTTCCGTAATCACCCTCCTCATGGGCCCCTATTAGACGAACCTTACTATCTGTCCACAGCCTGATAACTCGTCAAGCCCTTAGTTTATAGATGCGGTCAGGACGTTAACAGGATACAATCCCGATTAAGTAATTTAAAATTTAACAATCCTCAGTCAAGGAGTTTTATTATGACCACAGGTGATCAACAGGCCTTTCTAGATGAGACCGGACAGAACAGAGGCTATACTCTAGAAATGCACCATATCATGGCTGCAAATGATCTCGAATGGGCTAAGAAATACAACCAGTTTATTGAAGCCACCTATACCGGACAAAGGTTACTGGACCGAAAAACCAAGGAACTTCTACAAATCGTCGTGGAAGCAGCGCTCCGAGCGGACGTTGAACAAATTCAGGCACACGTCAGGGTCGCCCTCGAATCCGGCGCCTCTCCTCGTGAGATTCTTGAGGCTTTGCAGGCCGTGATTGCCCCCATGGGCGCTCTGGCATTTCGGCGAGGGCTCCAAGCCTGGGCCGCAGAAACTGGGAATATGCCTCCTCAATAGATTATTTGAAGCCCCTGAACAAGGTTTTCACTTTTCCCAAATTACTGGGTTTCGTAGGACACCGATGTCATTGATACCTACTTCTACGATATCCCCATGCTTCATATTTTCAGGGGCACCATCGGTTCCCATCCACAACACGTCACCAGGATAGATAGTCAAATATTGACTCATCTTACTTATATAATGCCGAACGCTGAATATAGCATCCTTAACGTCATATTCACCGACTAACCTACCATTTAGGTTAATGGTTACATGAAAGTCATCAGGTTCTAGATCAGTTACTATCCAAGGTCCCATTGGCTTAAAGGTATCAGTGTTCTTGGCTCTCCACATTGTCCGATCGCCCCTCTGCCAAGTGCGCTCGCTAACGTCGTTACCGATAGTGTAGCCAAAGACATATTCTAATGCTTCAGCCTCAGACACGTTTCTACATTTTTTGCCAAATACTACAACTAGTTCACCTTCATATTGCAGCAATTCTGTAGCGTCTTTAGGAACGACTATAGGGTCATCCTGACCGGTAAGAGCATTATTCGCGCGATAACCTACGTCAGCATTAGGCGGGAATTGTGGTTCTTCCCCCCTCTTTGCTGCCATCTCAATTATGTGTTCTCTGTAATTAATTCCCGCTGCATAAAATGTAGAGGGAATTACGGGCGGTAAAAGTTTTACGCTACTCAAAGGTTGAGACTGAGACCCTCGAGTATACTCACCAAAGGGATATCCGACGATTCCG
>CAJXEF010000119.1 GCA_913052545.1 uncultured Chloroflexota bacterium | reverse complement strand
GAGCGGATGGAAGAGATGCACCCCGTCCTCCCCTAGGCACGGAGATACCAATAGGCGGCCCTCCGTTGATCGAAGGAACACACGGCGCAGAAATAGTGTCAGAACTGACACCATTATCCACTGAACCTATGATTACAAAGCATACTACAAGCCCCTTCAATACCACCGACATCGAGGTCTATTTGAGACGCTTCGGTATAACGACCTTAATTTTATCCGGGTATTCAACTACCGGTGTAGTCGAAGGTTCACTCAGAGATGCCAGAGACAAGGACTACGACTGTGTAGTGGCTCAAGACTGTTGTGCGGCCGCGACTGAACAGGAACACCTAACCTGCATAGATATAATTTTCCCCAGAATGGCTTGGGTAGCGAACGCAGATGAAATAATATCTGCCTTTGTCATCTAATAATCCCAAGTAATACGGTGATAAATAAAACTATTATCAGGTATGGAGAAGTGCCCATGAGGTGGTACCGAGGTGAAATTGTATTCTCCGAAAACCCTCCGCATGGTTAAGACCTACAGCTTCGGCCTGCTTGGCTGTTCCTTCTTTAATTCGCCGTAATCGCTCTTCCGGGGTACGGCGTTGCATTTGGCTAGCATGAGCACTCAGAGAATCAGCTTTCAAATCGAGATAATCTTCAACGTCGACAAATACATCAGCACTTTCAGTACTCCATAGATAGGCTTCTTTCACCATATGTGGTTCCAACCCTTCATTAACTAGGTGTTCAGGATAATGATGGAAACTCCATGCGTAAGTAAACGCAGCATCTAACGCCACCTGTCCGCTCATTCGATGATCTCTATGCGTATGACTAACACTTCTATAAGGGTCTATACCAAAAATAATTTCAGGGCGGTGGCGCCGAATTTCCCGTACCACTTCCCCTCTATATCTGTAATTATCCTCTAATGTTCCATCCGGATACCGTAAAAACACCACTTCTTGAACACCTAGGACGTCTGATGCATTTTGTTGTTCCACTTCCCTGATAGCTGCCAATTTTTCAGGTTTCAACTCCCGATCTGAAGTGCCCTTATCACCATTGGTACACATTAAGACCACTATCTGTGTACCGAATTCTTTGACCCATTTTGCCATAGTCGCTCCACAGCCACCCTCGGCATCATCAGGATGAGGAGTAACTATCAGGGCTCTACTTGGAGGGCTAGTAATGATTTCCACTTAGTTATCGTCCTTTAACGGAAATATGCGAACATACGTTAATTTCTACTATCAACACCACATTAACGGGAACCAGCCTAACTCACGATAACATCTAACTATCGTAGAGGTCTGGCTGTATTAAAGACTAACCTCTACAACAGTTGAAGGAGGCATAAAACCAACAAACCTCACAACAACTAGAGATGGAAAACCACCATCTTAAGCTCAGTCATTTCATGGACAGCGTATCCTGGGCCTTCCTTACCCATTCCACTGTCTTTCAAACCACCATAAGGCATAAGGTCGGCCCGCCACTGCGGCGACGAGTTGATATGCAAATTACCTGATTCAACTTCTCTCGCAAAACGCATCGCCCAATCTATATTTTGAGTAAATATGCCAGCAGATAGCCCAAATCTGCTATCGTTGGCCATTTCAATCGCTTCGTCTATATTGTCGAAAGAACTAACTGCGACCGCCGGTCCAAACAATTCTTCCCTAGATATCCGCATGTCTCGGGTAGCGTCAGCAACCACTGTCGGTGCATGAAGAGTTCCTTCTCTATCACCTCCTGCCACTACACGAGCTCCTTGGCCGACCGCCTCTGATATCCATTCGTGTACCCGGGCCGCATCAGATTCCCTAATCATCGGTCCCATTTTTATTGCTTCATCAACCGGATTACCAGTGATGAAATTTTCTGTAGGCTCAACTAATGCGTCTAGAAAGTCGGCATAAATGCGTTTATCTGCAAACACTCGTTGTGTAGATATACAAACCTGTCCTGCGTTGGCGAACCCTCCCGCCACCGTGGCAGCCGCAACCTTTTCTATGTCCGCATCTGACATCACGATCAGCGGGCTGTTTGATCCTAGCTCCATAGTTACCTTTTTTATACCGGCGTTACGACAAATCCGATCTCCAACTTCCATACTACCCGTAAAAGTTATCTTCCGAACCCTTGGGTCACCCGTTATAGCATCACCGATTTCTCCTCCTGAACCGGTAACGCACTGAATCGCTTCTGGAGGAAGACCGGCTTCGAGTAATATCTCTGTTAGTTTCAGACCAGAAAGAGGGGTATCCCCAGCCGGCTTAAGAACTACAGAATTACCAGCCGCTATTGCTGGCCCTACTTTGTGACAAACTAAATTCAAAGGAAAATTAAACGGAGCTATGGCTGCTACAACACCAACAGGGACACGTATCGTGAACCCAAACTGGCTACTTATACCTGGAGCCGCGTCTAAAGGAACTGTTTCCCCATGTAGCCTTTTCGCCTCTTCCGATGATTGGGTTATGGTTTGTATAGCCCGACCAACTTCTCCTCTCCCTTCTGATATAACTTTACCTTCCTCAAGAGTGATGGTTCTACCCAAATCCTCTAACCTTTCAGCCATCAACTGAGCAGCCCGGTTTAGTATCTGATAACGTTCATGGGCGGGCATTTTAGCCATAATTTTCGCCCCTCTAGCAGCGCTCGTTATCGCGAGCTCCACATCAGCAGCAGTTCCTCTTGGAACGGTATCAATAACCGATTGATCAAATGGATTGAATACAGGCATTGTTTCAGCTCTATCTACCCATTCCCCATTTATATACATTTTCATTAAACTTCCCTCCAATCCCCGAATATTCCTTATCCGATAACGTTAGCATAGTACCAGTACCGAATAGGTGCAACCACGATTAATAATTCGTAACGTAGCGTATATAACATTCGGTTATTCGAGTACAGATCTTCCTGTTTGTGTAATACCATATCTACCGGTTCTACCTGGCATTCTTTCTAACCATCTAAATTTACTACGTGCGGCGTTCCTAAGAGTTTGACCAAAATCGTGAGGATGAGGCCACCCAATCAAATCGAATAGTAAACCCAGTTCTTCCGAATCTATACCTTTCAAATTAAGAAATCGCTCAGCTGCATCTGCTACTACTACTACCTTCCTCATATCGCCTAATGGATTAAAAGAGTTACAAAACTGAACGAAATCATCTTCGCTTTCGCTATCACACAGGGTATGCCTGCCAGAACTGGATATACCAATATCCAAATTACTCGCTTTCTCACAAGCTAATTCAGCTAACGGTTGTCTCTCTTGAGCAACATCCGTATGTACTGCCGCAGGGTCAATGCCGCAACTTTCGTCAACATTACTTGTCCTAGAGCTTGAATTTGGCCAGATCTTAAGTGCTGATAAAACCGATTCCAATACAGCCGAA
Source organism: uncultured Chloroflexota bacterium (assembly GCA_913052545.1). The sequence continues at coordinate 3,056 of CAJXEF010000119.1, read as the reverse complement.
GATTCCTCGGAATTGGCTTCAATAGATATACCGATACCATTGGGAAAGTTGATATTTAGTTTCATGTTACTAAAACCTACGAGTTACATACGAACCCAAATCAGAGGACTAAAGTTCTAACGAAATTGGTCTGTCCCTACTAATATTTCAGATGGTATCAATTAAGTGTTATCAATTACGTATCGCTCAACAGTTATTGAGACCTCTATTAAAGAGTTTGTTTCAAGCGAAGTGCTAGTGATCTGGTTAAACCGGGAACAGCCGCTATTTCATCTACAGGAGCTTCTTTGATCCCCTGTATGGATCCAAACCTACGTAGTAACATTCTCTTACGCTTAGGACCAATGCCGGTCACAAGGTCAATACTGGATCTAAGGCTTCCCTTACTTCTTAAGTTTCTATGATAAGTGATAGCAAATCTATGTGCTTCGTCCCTAATTCTTTGAACCAAATATAAACTTTGAGAATTACGCGGAAGAATTATCGGGTCTGAAGTGTAGGGAACAAATATTTCTTCGTTTTCCTTAGCTAAAGCAGCCAACGGAATGTCATCCAGACCCAACTCTAAAAACACTTCTAGAGCTGCTGAAAGATGGCCTTTCCCACCATCAATAATCACAAGATCCGGCACTATAGACCAGCCATCAGTAATCGAGATTCCATTATCATCAGGATTCTTAGCTCTTTGTGACCGGACATCTGATAACCGCTTTAAACGCCTCCTTAACATTTCCTGCATACTGGCATAGTCATCAACACCGTCCACAGTTTTGATCTTGAATCTTCTATAATGCGCAGTCTTGGGTTTCCCATCCTGAAAAACCACCATGCTGCCCACGACATTCGTACCCTGTATATGTGATATGTCGTAGCACTCCATACGAGATGGCAGGGAAGGCAAGCTCAAATGTTCCTGTAATTCGTCCATAGCTTGATTTATGACATCAGGGTTGTTTAGCCACTTCACCCTGTGCTGAGCCAACCCTTGGTTCGCATTTTCTACAACCACGTCCAACAATTTACGATTAGATCCTCGTTGAGGACAGGTTATTTTTACGCTACCGCCCCGCTTATCTCTAAGCCAATCCTGTATCAACTGATGTTCCTCTAATGGATGTTGAATTAGAAGGCTAGGAGGAATAACCACCGAAGTTTCGTAAAATTGTTTAATAAATTGACCCAAAATCAACCCAACAGGATCGTCTTGGGTTCCTTCCATAAAAAAGTGATCTCGACCTATCAATTTTCCATGGCGAACAAAAAACACTTCAATCCATGTTTCATCGGTCCCTTGCGCTATCGCAATCAGATCTGTATCGCCGATAGGGTTCGAATCTACCTTTATGCGCTGCTCTTCTGCAACGCGTTCTATACTTTTGATCTGATCCCTCAGGACTGCAGCTCTTTCATATTCAAGTTTGCTTGAAGAATCATCCATTTTATAAGTCAATTCACGAGTAACAGACTCAGTGTCACCCTCCATGAACATTATTACCTGTTGAATGACTCTTTCATATTCTTCTTTATTAGAATGCCCAGAACATGGAGCTACACATCTATTAATGAAGTATTCCAGACATGGTCTTGGGTCCTTTCCAGTAATAGTTTTGGTACAGGAACGGTAAGGGAATAGCTTCTTAACCAGATCCATTGCCTGCCTAACGCTGCCTGCAGAAGCAAAAGGACCAAAATATCTGGCTCCATCATCAGCAACCTGTCTGGTTATGTAAACTCGGGGGAATTCTTCGGAGAGATCTATTTTAAGAAATGGATAGGTTTTATCATCTTTAAGCCGAGCATTAAACTTTGGTCGATAACGCTTGATTAGCGTATTTTCTAATATCAGGGCCTCTGCCTCTGTATCGGTTACGATGAATTCAAAATCAGTGATTTGAGAAACTAATCTGCGAATTTTAGTGCTCAAACCCGCTGGGGAACCAAAATAAGAGCGCAGGCGGTTACGGAGAACACTAGCTTTTCCTACGTAGATGATCTTATCAGAGACATCCTTCATCAAGTAGACGCCCGGTTTCTCCGGGGTAACTCTCAGCCGATGGTCAAATTGGGTTAGTACCATCTAATCCCTTAAATGAACACAGACAAAATTACCAATGTAGAGGTTAGTGCTCCAGCCATAATAGATATTCGAATAAATTCAGACTTCACTAGACTGTTACTAAACATCTGCTCGCCTCGGATGGCAACGGAACGAGGCCCGCGACTACTAGATATGATCCGTGGATTGCTTTGAGCATTATTAACCTGTGAATCTGGATCATTCCCGACTGATGACTTTGTTTCGTCATGTTCCGCAACTATCACACCAGATACTGCCCCCGGCATGCTGACGGCTTCACGGGTTTGTCTACGTCTTCTCCTACCAACCTGGGCCTGGCGCGCCGCTACCTTACGGCCTTTACCTGGCATAAATATCCCTCCTACAGGCACAGCTAAATAATAATATAGTCAGGAAAGTATACTACACGCGGCATTAACCAAGCATTCTCCAACGGTTCAAAATCATTGTCAAATACAATGCCTAGATAATCTAACCTTTCGGGTAGAACTGCAACCCCTAATGTCACTATGCTCTAGGATGACTTTTTTCATACTCTTGACGCATATGTTGGTCCGTCATGTGCGTATAGACCTGTGTAGTAGAAATGCTTGAATGACCTAATAACTCTTGCACATGTTTCAACGACGCACCGTTCTGAAGCATATGAGTAGCAAAGCTATGCCGAAGAGTGTGGGGAGTGATACCTTCATCTATATTGGCTTTTTTGGAACATATTTTCAATATGTTCCAAATCCACTGACGAGTAAGGCGTTCTCCTCTATGGTTAACGAATAGTGCTGTTTGAGTTTTGTTGGACCCTAGCAATGTAATACGAGCTATTTGTAAATATTGTTTTAACTCATCTACGGCTTTAGGATAAAGAAAGACTCTTCTCTCCTTATCAGCTTTACCCGATCTACACAGGATAAACGATTCTTCAAAATCTATATCTGAAACCTCGAGCGACACCAATTCACTTACCCTAAGTCCTGTAGCG
>CAJXEF010000118.1 GCA_913052545.1 uncultured Chloroflexota bacterium | reverse complement strand
GCAAATAACGTTGTAATATTTGTGGTAAACCCGTCTGGGTGTGACTATGAACCTCAAATCTATCTTATGATTCTGTAAGGGAGATTTCATACGTGAATTCTGCCCTTGGTTTGAGATTAATCTATCGCCTTCTCCCATGGCGCTAGAGATCCAGGTGATGTTTTCAGTATTAGCCAATGGGTTAAGCGCAGTAGTTATACCACTGTTAGCTCTTTTGGCGCTTAGAATTCCGTTAGAATCTTGCTGATATTCAACTGGGCCTCGATTCGTGGCCACGATGAGGCGGCGTTCCTCGAGGAGTTCATTACATTTTTGTTGTAGGTTGGTCACTGTCCGCCACTTCCCTTAGTGTTTACACTCACCTACGTTTCGCTATAGGCTTAGGCTATATGATGTATTTCTGTTAGTTCCGATAAAGTGGGGGCCAATAAGTACTAGGTGATCGGAGCAAATGCAGATTATGGGTTTGCGTTCGGGTTGTCAAGATTCCATGAAGTCCGTTAAGACGCTCTTTGGCTTGGGGTACGCAACTGGGTTATAGCACTCGGCACATCTTTTAAATCCTTTACATTGATGTCAGCTTTGATATCAGGTATATCTAATTCGTCGGGTTCGTAAAAACCTTCAATCCATATCGTATGTAAACCTGCTGATTTCGCGCCGTTGACATCGGTCACAGGATGATCTCCAATATGGACAGCTTCCTGTGGACTAACATTAAGTTCATGAAGGGTGCTGTCAAAAATCTTTTTGGATGGCTTTGATACTGCAACTTCATCTGAAAAGGTCAGGGTGTCAAAATAGTTCAGCATATTATGCTGGCGGAGGAATTCCCGAAATGCATATCCTGGAGTCATACCGGTGTTGGATATCATACCCAGTTTCAAATCCATATTTTGGATTGCCTCTAGTACTTCTACGGAATTAGGGTGAGGTAATGGGGGATGGGAAAAGAAGGCATTGCAATAGGTTTCTCTGATTTGTTTTACAGCCTGATCAGGGAGTTGGTCCCGGAGATTTGGATCAATAAACCCAATGAAAATGTCTACTTGTTGGACGAAACTAATGTCCTCTTGATGTTCTCTAATTTCGCGGCAATGTATTGAACATTTGTCATATGCTTTCTGTAATTCTGATATGGAATAATCCAAGTCTACCGATTCTAAAATGTCTCTGGTTCCTGATAATCTGAGCTTTGAGCGGGTCATACCGTTTTCCCGTGTGTCTAATATCAAAGTTTGCCAGAGGTCGAAGGTGACTGCTGCAATATCTTGCATTTTCATCCTTATTACGAACAAATGGGGGCGTCCGATCTCCTTGGATGAGCTTAATGGATCAGCCATGAGATTATATCTTAGGTCGTACGCGGCTCCATGTAGTGGACTGTTCGTAGGCGTAGGCAGCTCGCAAAACCGTCATCTCATCAAAGGGTCTACCTGCTAATTGGAGGCCTATTGGTAATCCATCTTCAGAAAATCCACATGGTACAGATATAGCTGGGAAACCGGTTATGTTGTAGGGTCGAGTATATTGTGTTAATGCGGGTGTAATTCCCAGTGTTTTACCCTGAAGTGTTACATCAGGGCTCAATAGCGGTGGTGCTGGCACGGGTTCCGTCGGCCCAGCTAAAAGATCGACATCTTTCATCAATTTTAGAGCTTCCTCGTTAAACTTAGCTCGGGCTTGTTGGGCTCGGATGTAATCTACAGCACTGATGAATAAACCGGATTGCAGGCGTAACCGGACAGGTTCGTACAGTTTGTCGCCTTGGTTTATAAGCAATTCGTGATGATATGCTGAAGCTTCAGCCATTAAAATAGTGCTTGAAATAGATTGAGAGTCAAAATACATAGGGAACGAAATTTCAGTAACGTGGGCACCTAGCTCTTCAAGTTTGTTCAGTGCTTCTCTAACGGCTCGATCTACGTCAGGGTGGATTAAATCATCAAAATATTCTTTCACTATCCCAATTTTAAGACCTTTTATATCTCCGGTGAGTGCCGCGGTGTAATCTTCTGGTTGGTGGTTATAAGTAGTTTTGTCGTTGGGGTCTGGTCCGGATATGGCATTTAAAACTATGGCGGCGTCTTCTACTGTCCGAACCATTGGTCCCGGATGGTCCATTGACCATGCTAATGGTGTGAGTCCATATCTGCTAATCAGTCCGTATGTAGGCTTCAGGCCGACTATTCCACAAAGAGATGCCGGAATCCTTACCGATCCACCCGTATCACTTCCCATGGTTACTGTACATTGTCCTGATGCTGTTGCAGATCCTGATCCTCCACTCGAACCACCTGCGTAGTGTTCCGGATTCCAGGGGTTGTGCATATGCCCGTAATCCGGATTTTCCCCTGTTGGTCCATATGCAAATTGGTGCATGTTGAGTTTTCCTAACAATATGGCACCTGCATCGTTAAACCGTGCAGCCACCGTACAATCACGTTCTGGTATAAAATTGTCGAAAATACGAGATCCAGAGGTAGTTTTGACTCCGCCTGTGTTAAATAGATCTTTAAGGCCTACGGGTATTCCATGAAGTGGCCCTCTGTAATTTCCCGATCCTATTTCGGATTCTGCCTTTTGCGCTGAGGCAAGGGCTTGTTCCGAGGTTAACGTGATAAAGGAATTAAGTACGGGTTCAGTCAATTCGATTCGCTTTAAATGAGCCTCGATGATCTCAACGGGTGAGATTTCACCTCGTTCTATTAGTTTCGATAATTGCCCAGCACTTTGGTAACATATTTCTAAAGGATCCATCTTAAATTCCCTTTATCATTCTGAGTTTAAAATCAACGAGTTGGTGAAGTGAAAGAATGGTTCGTTTAGTAAGGCTATGTCTTAAAGACTGAACTAGGTTCGAAATCTTGGACGTTAATTTTATATAGGGCGTTGGTATTGGCTATAACGTGCAATACCTGGAGGTAGAGTTCTTCTGTATATCCGGCTTCTCTATCCAATCCAGACCTGTTAACTAAGACTAGGAACTCATTTTTTTCTAGGCTAAAATTGTCGTCTAACATACTTGTTTTAAGGCACCTTAGTTATTGTATATAAGTCGTGTATCGTAATTGTAATTATTGCCCAGCAAAGATTTTATAGCAAATTAAATGATGGTTAGTCTTGGCTTGATCAATACATGAGACATGAGCTTTTTTACGTATCGGTTTTATATCTAAGACCAAGACGAGGAAAAAATCTAATTAATCTAGGCGGATCTCCGGATGTAACCCTAGAGGCATTTTAGATAGTAAATAACGTGATTTACTACAACTAACAATTTAAGGTGGTTCAAGACGTGGCGGTAAATGAGAGTTCTAATCAGAGCCAAATCTTAGTTTCATGGACGGCTTGGCAAGTCGTGATTGGAATATTTTGCTTGGTCTTAGGTACCTGCACAACGCTGCTGGCGGTTGCATTACTCCTGTTTACGATTGGAGATGTGGATCCGGCTTTAGTTGCGGCTATATCCAGCCTAGCTCTCGGCATAATCATATTGGTTATTGTTTGGAACTTTGCATTGCGTTCCAACAATGGTTCATTTGTGTGTTTAGGTATACGTTCTTCGTGTATATCCGGTTGGGTATTGGCGTGTTGGACCGGTGGTATGTTTTTAGTCAGTGTTCTATTTACTGGTGTTTACACAATTTGTGTTAGAGAGCTTGGTATTGAGGAGTTACTGCCGCCTGAAAATTACGGCGATATTCTGTTAGATGATGTTTGGTTGACGGTTTCTTTCGCTGCATTGGCTCTGTGGACCCCGTTTACTGAAGAGCTATTTTTCCGCGGATTTGTCTACAAAGGTTTCAGTCAACGTTTCGGTCAATTAAAAGCTATCTTAATAAGCGCTGGTATATTTAGTGCATTCCACGTATTGGCTGGCCCCGGAGTCTTGATACCTATATTCGTTAGTGGGATAGCGCTAGCATGGTTGTATCATCGAACCGGATCAGTTTGGCCATCTATTGTAGTTCACGCTATTCAAAATTCCCTGGCACTAATAGCATCGATTTATACGCTGGATGGGCAGACTCTTGGTGCTATAATCCTTGAAGAAGTATTTAACCGATTACTAGGGTTTGTAACATAGATGGGGCTTTTAATTATGGGTGATCACGATAGGATTGCACAGACTTTTGTTAACATAAAGGCAAAGAAAAAGATTGGTTTGGTTATTTTTTTGACGGTTGGTTTTCCTGACTTAGAAGCGACGTTAGAATTAATTCCGGCTCTAGTCAGTGCGGGGGCTGACGCCATAGAATTAGGAATACCATTCAGTGATCCATTGGCTGAAGGTCCGGTTATCCAAGAGTCCAGTTTTAAAGCTCTTCAGCAGGGAATAAGACTTCAAGATTGCTTGGATGTAGTTGCTGAACTCCGAGATCAGGTACCGGATACTCCATTGATTTTGATGGGATATTACAATCCTATCCTAAGAATGGGGCTGAGCAGGTTTGCTGAGCAAGCACACGAATCTGGTGTAGATGGTCTTATAGTTGTAGATCTTCCTCATGAAGAGATTGGAAGCCTCGACTCCGAATGTAGAGCCAGAGCTATCCCAATAATCCCGTTACTAGCACCTACAAGTACTGAAGAGAGTATTATAGCTTCCACGGAATTCGCATCAGGCTTTGTATATTGCATCAGCGTAACTGGTGTAACTGGAGCTAGGGAAAGTGTTTCTCAGCAGGGATTAGATTTGATAGACAGAGTCAGAGCTCACACATCACTACCAGTCGCTATGGGGTTCGGGGTCTCGACTAGGAAACACGTCGAGGATGTCGGTCTACAAGCTCAGGCTGCGGTAGTGGGTAGCGCCTTGATAAGGGTAATGCTAGAATCCCCTAGAGATCAGCTAGTTGATAGGGCCAAAAGATTCGTAGAACAATTGGCTGGTTCCTAAGGAGGGATCTCCCATGAAAGCATGTAGGGGTATCCGCGGGGCAACGACAGCGGATGCTAATACCGATGAAGCTATATATTCCGCTACTCGAGACATGTTACAGGAGTTAATCAATCTCAACGATATTAACCAAGAACAGGTGGCGGCTGCCTATTTCACCGTTACGTCTGATTTGGATGCGGCTTTCCCCGCTGCTGCTGCTAGACAGTTAGGATGGAACAATGTTGCATTGATGTGTTCTACTGAAATACCTGTACCCGATAGTATGGGACGGTGTATTCGTGTGATGATTCTATATAATACGGAAACATCACAAGAAGATATAGTGAACGTTTATCTTAAAGGGACTGATGTATTGCGACAAAGAGGTATGGAAGAAAATAACTAAGATATGCGGCGCCCGCGACGGATTAACGTTTAAACCTGTCGATTACTATTGACAAGGTTGAAATAGGCAAGGTAGCATGGACCAGTTAGTTTGGGTTTAGTTGGGTTGGGGATTCTTTATCAGTATCTGGCTTAGTCTAGATAACTAAAGGGTTTGCCAAGCATAATAAAGAGTGATATTAAGTTAAGTGACCCCAATCGTTCATGATTGGGGTCACTTATACATAAATGATCGGGCCCAGGGTTCGTTGGTTAACCGAGCCAATATCAAACAGTATGAATATGCGAGGAGGCTGAGTACGTGCGACCATCAGCAACTAGAGATGTACATGTGATTGACTCACAACCTTTGATAACACCAATAGAGCTAATAAATCAGATACCCATTACATCAGAAGTCGAACAAGTGGTTTTGTCGGGAAGAGATCAAGTGAGGAAAATACTGAATGGGGAAGATTCTCGGTTGCTTGTTATAGCTGGTCCTTGTTCGATACATAATGAAGAGTCAGCTTTAGAATATGCTGACAAGTTAAAAACATTTACTGACAAATTTCAAGACCGTATCTTGATGGTCATGCGCGTTTATTTTGAAAAACCACGTACTACTGTTGGTTGGAAAGGATTGATTTACGATCCTCATTTGAACGATTCCGTAGATATTGAAACTGGCCTCCGCACTGCTAGGTCATTACTACTTAAAATCGGTGCAATGGGTATGTATGCTGGGACTGAATTCTTGGACCCAATTGTCCCTCAGTATTTGGGTGGATTGATTACATGGGCTACTATTGGGGCTCGAACCACTGAAAGTCAGATACACAGGCAAATGGCCAGTGGGTTGAGTATGCCGGTAGGTTTCAAAAATGGCACCGATGGGAATGCTCAAATAGCTGTTGACGCCATGGTGTCTGCCCGGAGTCCTCACGGGTTCATTGGCTTGGATCATGATGGCCGTACAGCGTTGATTAGGACTACTGGCAACCCTGATGGCCACTTAGTTTTACGTGGTGGTAATAGTGGACCTAACTTTGCCTCAGAATTCACTGCTGAAGCGAAAGGCCGCCTTGATGCGGGTGGTGTTAGGTCTCAGTTAGTAGTTGATTGTAGCCACGGAAACTCAAACAAAGACCATACCAAACAAGCCTTGGCATTTAAAGACGTTATTGACCAACGTGTCTCAGGTGATACCGATATTATTGGATGTATGCT
>CAJXEF010000117.1 GCA_913052545.1 uncultured Chloroflexota bacterium | reverse complement strand
TCCCCCCGGCCCCCCAGCATCTCCGCCCGGACCACTAGCATCTCCACCAGGACCACCAGCATCTCCGCCACCAGCATCTCCACCAGCATCTCCGCCACCAGCATCTCCGCCGGCATCACCTTTATCATCTCCGCCATATGTATACGCGGACTGTGGCGCAGGAACAGCTCCTGAGAATGGCATTACAAACAATCCCAAGATTAATACTGCAGAGATAGCTATTGTTGCAATTATTAAAATATCTTTATTGTAACGTTGTAATCTGGCCATGATCAGAATACCTCTAAATATTTTAGGGCTGCTTCTCTAATTTTGGATCTAAGAGTTCACTTGTTTTATACGCAAGTAGCAAGAGGTCGAAACCGAACAGACTGGAACCCCTCAAGCTGTTGAATTTTCGCCTAATTTGCCAATAAATGTCAACGACTTTACCATGACATATGGAGTCAATTGTAATTTCACATCTAATAACTTTGAGGATCTTTAGCCTCGTACAGGGTAATAGCTGGGACTTTATCCCATAGGAGGCTCTTACCCTTGAAAGAGGCCACCTCGGTAACATTCAGGTGCTCATTTAGGTCTTCGAGCCACTGGCAGCGATCCGACATCAAGAGCGTTCCACCGGCTTGATATGATTCATACAAATCTTGGCTCTCATTTTGGCCCAAGAGACGAATCATTGAAGAATCCGAGGCCTCAAATAGACTGTGGGTCTGATTATCCCAACAGAATGTGACCACTTTACCATTGTAATTAGTTTCTACCAGCGAAACCAATTTTTGGCTGGGACTTGAAGTGTTGTGAGCAACGGAAACATGTCCGATACCCAATATTCCATAAGGCAAAACCATCATAAATAAAACGATTAAGAACAATCTTAAACGGAATATGTTTGGGCTTGTTAGAGAGCACCAAGCCACGCCTTCTACCGTTTTAATAATATCCACATGTCGTGTTCTCCTGCGCCATCTGCAAATTACAACTGTTACAACACTCAATAATAATAATAAACACACGTATAAATTTGTTAATGGAGGTGTGACTTCGAACGTGTCTACAGGAGGTTGATGCTTTATTACGTAAAGCATCAAGACCGTGGCAAGTATACAAAAACCCCCGACTTCTAAACCTCTGCGGAAATCTCTCTCATGAAGAAATACATGCTGAAATCCTAATATTGATGCAATCATAAATGCTGGTAAGTAAGGAAGCCCATACCGTGGGAGAAAGTGAATAGATAATATCGGGTACAAAGACAAAAGGATCCAAACCATAATGAACAGATGGCTCCGATCCTTAACTCGGAATGTCGAGAGAAAAGTCAAAAAACCGAATAACCACGGAGCGATCAAGAGAATGGTCACTGCAGATTTAGAATCGCTTCCTGTCCAAGAATATAGCAAATGGTAAGCTAAGAAGAAGCGCTCAATTCTATACAACAAATTTAGAATCCATGGTGATTCCAAATTAGATGCATCCGAAACACTGACCACACTTGACCATTGCCGACTAATTACTTCCACATATTCATACACCCCGGCGGTACCTATAAGTACCGCAGGTATAAACCATAACGCGATCCCTAATACAAAGGAGGCGGTACCTAAGCCGATTTGTTTGACAGCAGTTCGCTTAAGATCGAGATACACATAAACCCCTACCAATACCAATAGCAACATGAGAGTAATATTGGCTTGTCTAATGCCAATTGCTAATCCAGTAACAAAACAAGCAGCCATATAATAATTACGATCCGTCATCCCCTTGTGCATTAACCACACAGATAACGTTCCTAAAAATACCGCGGGTACGTCAGCTAAAGCCGTTTCACTAAATGCCCAATAGAGTGGGTTAGCCAAAAACAACAAGGATCCGCAAAAAGCAACCTTATAACCAACAATTTGTTTCAAGATAAGGTGGAATGGAAGGACAGAAAAAGAACCCAAAATAGCGCTAAGCAGTGTCAAACATATTAGGTAGTCTCTGACTAAATAATTAAGTAACCAGCCCAAAAATACATATAGAGGATACCCTGGTGCATGTGGCCTGAAATTTGCAATATCATAACCATATTTAAGAGCATTATAAAAATTGCCCGAATCAACTTCATCCAACGAGATGCTGAGAAAAGGTAGCCTTGTAACCAAGGCTATAATTAATAATATACATACCGATATATGCCCCTTGAAAAGGCCGGCAAGAGAATTAATTGGGCTCCACATATTTACCCCAAGGCTTGTATCACCAATACATCAATTTATAGCAAATTATCTATTTATCACTTTAACTTCGCCCATTATAGAATCCGAGGGATATATGCGGTACTGAGAGAATTTACCGGGTGAACGGTGATCTACCGACCAGATTATTTCACCTGATTGATTGGTCTCTATTATGGTAAAAGGTCTACAACAAACTGGGGCTGCATTTATCCCGAATAGTATCAGCGAATTGCCATTGTCTAGCCGATGAACTATAGAACAACAATCTGCAAATATATCCGGCCGGTTACGGAATTCCCAGATTCTCCTAGCAGTCATAGTATGAAAATCTAGTTCCAGTTCGAGAGCTCTAGAATATTCCCCGCCTTCTCCTTCAGGTCGATCGTTGCCATTATCAAATAACAGGACATTACCGTTTGGTAACAGAGAAGCAGTATGCTGGTGGTAGAATCTATCTTCAGAATCTGGGAATGCGAAATCACTTCCAGGGCCTCCCAATCTCCACTTGATAGATTTAAAGTCTCGGTCGATGGCTATAATTTGATCTAAATGTCTTAAAGAAATTACTACGGTTCCATTTAAAGCCACGTTTGCAGAATTGCCATGGCTCCAATCTTGTACTGTAACATCTCCATCACATCCTCCCCACATAAATTGGTCAGGGAGAGTATTGTCTGAGTCGGGCGATACTCTATCCTCGGGAGAAATGAAATCAAAAATATTCCAGACTATCTGATTTGAACCGTCGTGAGGGTTCCATATACCAAGAGTATCCCCTTCTTGTGCGATAGGCGGATTACCAAACCCCGGACGGAGAACATCCCTGGACAAGTACATTATTCGCCCATCATTCAGGAGCGAAACTTCATGATGCATAGGTCCATTAGGAGGACAGGTATCCTCCAATCTATGTTGTTCTTCACCGAGCGGGTTAATTTCCACCAATCCCTCTGCCACAACGCGCTTGCCGCCAGCTAAATAGACTATGTTACCGTTGTCCCGACGGGCCATAACGTAAGGTTCTTCACCCGGGAGGGCCGAATAATACCAGACTACGTAACCCTCCGTATCTATCGCCGCAAATCCCTTAAAAGATTTCTGTCTGAACTCCATATATGTTAGGTCGTGGGTTGGCGTGCCCGCCATAACATGAAATTCAGCATCCTCTAATCCTATAGGAAGATCACCAGTGCTAAAGGTACCCACGGGTCCGGCAAAATTATTACCAGCCAAATCGGTCCCAAAAACTTGGAAGCTATAATCAGTTTCAGCACGTAACCGAACCACATGGATCTCATAATCTTCGTTGTTTGTCTTGACAGTTTTAGTTCGCCACCTAAGCTTTGACCCCAACCAATATTCGGCATACACATAACCCGGTCGATCGGTCTCCCCAATTATTCCAATAATCAAGTTATTCTCTTTGAATAATGTGGCTTTAGCCGTCAAAGGTTTGGGTAGAGCCCCATGATCGACAAAAACTGGTGTTGGCGCGCTGGTAAAGCCCCTGCAAGCAATCAGCAGAATGAGTGCAATACTAGTGAAAATTATCTTTAATGATCTCATGTTTCAGGTTATATTTTTGGTAATGGATTGAGAATGACATGAGCCTATAAAAATCATAAACAACGATGTCCTAAGGATGTCCTAGAAGGCAGGCTCAGTCATTTAAAGAGGTATACTTATTACTTGCTAAAGAATCAACTATCCCACAGATTTGGCCCTTTGCTGCCATTAATAATATTGGCAGTGGTATGGGCGCTATTTCCCAAGGACCCCGGAGTATTTCCTCTGGATGATGCTTATATACATCTCAACTATATAGAGAATCTAGCTGAAACAGGCAAATTGAGTTTTAATCCTGGAGAGCTCAGCACAGGAACCTCGAGCCCGTTATGGGTGGGAATGCTTGCCCCTTTCTTCATGCTTAGTTTGGATCACTATTGGACCGTTATAACCATATCATTTGGATTATTGGGTTTGGTGACCTACTTTACGTGGATAATCACTAGAATAGCAGTCGAACAACTTAATTTCTCCACTCGAATCCAATTTTTGTGCCCGTTATTAGCTAGTTCATTGATAATTTTAAACGGCAACCTCCAATGGCTGTCTCTAAGTGGCATGGAAACTATGTTGTTCCTTGTTATGGGTTTACTAACGATTCTCTCTTATAGCAAGTGGGGTTTTAAATACCGAACGGGAGTAATTTGTGCCCTGCTAACTTTAGCCCACCCATCAGGAATATCCCTACCAATCACCCTTCTTTTAATGGATATGGTCCGCAGCAGAAAATTAGAGAGTACCAAAGGTCTTATCGCTTATGTTTTAACATTATGTCCTTATTTAATCTTTACGTTTATGGTTAATGGAAACATATTTCCGACAACCGGAAGAGCCAAAACATTAACTTATGTAAATTCAGGACCCGATCTTCGAGAGGCTTTGGAATTCACTTGGGCTTTCATTGAGTATCAAATATTTTTACCACAACATATAGTTCTCCCGGTAGCTTTAATTACGATAGGTGTAGCTCACGTATCTATGAAGCGATCAATACTACACAATGTGATCCGGACCCTCAGCAAATGGCATTTTGATCTAGTATCAATTAAAAAATCATCACCGACCATATTGAGCACATTAACTAATTGGCAAACTGGTATCAGTAACCACTTGTTGATTACAAGCTTGCTATCCTGGGGAATAATCCATTTTGCTATGTATGCTTGGACATTCCGAATTCTGCTCCACCACGCGAGATATCTAGCCATAGAATACATAGTATGGGCTATAACGGGAGCTATCCTGATAGCCTTCCTTCATAAACTAAACCCACGCGGGGTATTAAGTATCGCCGCATCATTTGTAGCATTGGCGTTAGCATTAACCACTCTGTTCAATTGGGGTCAGATCTACATGAATAATACCCAACATGTAAAAGACATCTACATTCCAATGTCAGATGCTATTTCTGAGCACACCCCGGATGGTTCTAAAATTGCCGCTTTTGATATCGGAGTTATAGGATATTTAACTAACCGGCACATTATCGATTTGGGTGGTGTTACATCAATGAATGCCCACGCCTGTTTAAAATCCAGACGATGCGGAGAGTTCCTCCGGGAATCCCAAGCCGATTATGTGGTTTACTCCCGCAACCCCGATGTAGATATCTATAACTCAATTTATTTAGCAGAATATCAAGGACCAAAATTACTAAAACAGAAGCCAATCATACATTTTTCTACGGAACAATATAAAGCGCCCACTTTGACTCATTCACACAGGCTTGATCTGTATCAAATAGATGGCTGGTTCTCCAAAACCCTCGATGGAATACAAGATGCTTTTGCTTACGACGGTATGGAGTTTCAACCGTTATGGCACGATATAGACGACCACCTACAATTCGTAGGATATTGGATAGATTACCGAGTCATACAAAAAATCCCTCAACATCCCTTGTTTGTGAATTTCAATTACTTTTTTAAAGCAACCAAAACATTTGATCAGCCATATTGGGTACATATGATATTCACTAATTCGAACCTAGAGGAAGTTTATCTATACGAAAAACATATGCCTACCCACAATCTTTTAAAACCATCAAGATGGCCGATCGGACAGGTGATCAAAGATCATCACATACGAATCATCACAGATTCTTTACCGAAGCAACGTTTCCGGGTATTAGTAACTGTCACTCAAATGCCCGACTTAGACTGGGTAAATCCTAATGATTATCAATGGATTGAATTAGGGAATTTTGAAAATAAAACAAATGCTATAGCGCCTATAAGTTGGTAGTATGTCAGGTAAGCAAATTTATAGGTTGGTCGTTAAACCTGGCAACCATGAAATAGTGATCAAATTTACATGACAATTGTCCGAAATGACTATCTCCAGATATTTCTTTTGTTAACATTCCTTTACCTGAGTACCGCATGTTTAGGTTCAGAAATATCTACACCTCTCCAGAAAGATGAGCTTTTTGTCGTAACAGCTCTGCCGCCTTCGGAAATGACAAATTCGATCTATGTCCCTACGTCTATTCCTACGGCGATCCCTACCCCTATCCCCACTCCCGCTCCTACTAGCACACCAATACCGACACCCGCACCAACTCTTAGCACCGAATTAATTAAACAAAAAAAGAAGATTGATCCAAAGGAGCTCTGGGATTGTTACCTAGAAATCCCAGATGAGGCACATATGTGTGGGGAGATCGACAAATTAACTCCGCCCGAGATCTCCGAACATGCCACACAGTGGCCTCTACCTAACAAAGATTAT
>CAJXEF010000116.1 GCA_913052545.1 uncultured Chloroflexota bacterium | reverse complement strand
CTTCAGGAATTTCCATTGTACCTACATCAGCGGGAATCTCTACAATTACTGGGCCAGGTCTTCCATTACGGAGGGCGTGAAATGCCCGCCTCATTATCGCGACGACTTGGCTCGGTTGTACAACGACCTCACTTTGCTTACAAACAGTTTGGTATGTCCTGGCAGATGAAAAATTGGGACGTACAGCATATTGGTTTAAGGCGGGGCCTCCAGGGAGATAGAGGATTGGGATGTTGTCACTAAAAGCTTGAGCGATCCCCCCCATAGAGTTCTCTGAACCTGGTCCTCCTTGAGTTATAGTAACCCCGAATTTCTGGCGGTTATTTAGCCGGCTAAATCCATCGGCTGCCATTAAGGCGCCTCGCTCTTGCCGGAACATGATTGTTCGGATCCCTTCTTTTGCGACAGCCTCGATCAGATTGTTGGAAGGGAAGCAAGAGATCCATTCAACTCCTTCCAATTTTAATATTCGCGCAACGGCCTCTAGAACGTTCATAAGTTATCCTCCTGTTTAATGATTACCGTTCAAGTAGTAATCTAGTTTGAATCCAATTGCCTAAAGTATTGGAATGTGGCCGGATTATAGGTGTTCCTGTATTTCAGGTCAACGCCCTCGCGTGATCGATTACAAGAATCAAGGGCACGTTCTTATATGTTAATTTCGAGGTTAGGATATCGGTGGACGACGATTGTGCCATGTTGTGGCCTGCTCATAAGCATAGGCTGCTCGCAAAACGGTATTTTCTTCAAAGTGCCTACCAGCTATCTGCATAGCCAAGGGAAGGGCCCCGTCTCCTGGGGATGTAAATCCGCATGGAATCGATAAAGCAGGAGCTCCACTCAAACTGTACAGTCCCCTAAACCCTCCTTCGACTAATGCTTTTTTGGCTTGCTCTAGACTCTCGACACCGGGTTCTAGATTCATTACGTTTGCGGGACCTGACGATGTTGGCTGAATCAGCAGATCTACATCTTTAAAGGCTTCCAACACCTGGTGTCTAACCACGGAACGAAGTTTTTGTGCTTTATAGTAAACCTGTGCAGGGATCAAATTTCCAGCCATGAAAGCTACTCTGGTGTTGTGATGAAAATCTTGAGGCCGTTCGCGCAACCATTCGGGATGGATGCTAACTCGTTCGGTATGAGTAATGGTTCTAACAATAGCTCCAGTATGTTTAGTTAAAGGTAAGGAAATCTCTTTAATTTGGGCACCAAGGCCGGCAAAAATTTCTATAGCAGTATTTATCGCTGAGACTACTTCTGGATTGGTGCCCATAGTGTCGGTATCCATTAACTCCTTTACGACTCCGATTTTCAGAGGAGTCAAATCATTACCGAGGTTCTCATAATAATTTGGAACCGGGACTTGGTGGGTATACTTATCTTTGGCGTCAAATCCAGCTATAGCGCCGATAGTAATAGCACAATCAGCGACGCACCGCGATATGGGTCCAATTGTATCTATAGACCAGCAGGCGCCGTCGACTCCGTATCGGCTTACTCTCCCCCACGTTGGCCTTAATCCGACTAATCCACAATTGGCAGCAGGTCCCCGGATGGAACCGCCAGTGTCTTCCCCTAGGGAAGTAGCACATAAGAAACCGGCTGTAGCTGCGCCTGAGCCAGTGCTGGAGGTGCCTGGGTTCCTTTTTAGATCCCACGGATTGTGTGCCGGCCCAAATGCTGAGCTAATAGGGTCTCCAAGGGCAAATTCACTCATGTTGAGTTTCCCTAGAAGTATTGCTCCAGCGGCTTTAAGTTTTGATAGTACGGTTGCGTCCTCTCCTGGTACGAAGTCTGTTCTGATTTTGGACGCGTCAGTAGTCCGGACGCCTTTCGAGTGAATTTGGTCTTTTATGGCCACTGGTATGCCATGAAGAGGGCCGAGGTAATTACCGCTGGCTATTTCTCTGCCGGCTAATTCAGCATCATGTTCGGCCTGATCGGCTAGGACCGTGATATACGCGTTTAATTTAGGGTCGATTCTTTCAATTCGTTCGAGATATGCTCTGACGGTTTCAACCGGTGTAATTTCTTTTTTTTTGATATAGCCAGATAATTCTGCTACAGACAAAAAAGGTATTTCTTCCGGGAGCATATTAATCCTCCATTTCCGGGATCAAAATAGGAATTGGCTCGATTGAATTAGTTTCGGGAAGATTTATTTCAGCCATTGAATCAAGGATGGCGTTAATGCTGTGAGTTACTTCAGTTAGTTCCGGTTCTTCGATTTGGAGTTTTACCGCATTTCCAAGAGACTGAACCTCTTGGTTTGATAATGGGGTCATGATGTATCTCCTCAGTTTAAATCACATAAATTATTCCTAACATGAGATGGGCTCCGTGGGAGATGTGTTATGAAATCAGAAACGGGTTGGAACAACCAACCCGTTTCTTTGACGGACAATGATCTGGTGGCTAAAGGACCTGTATGTTGATCCTCCAGTTGATTTTCTGCCTATTTACTTTCTAATTGGGTACCAAGTTTGGTGTCGGCTCTTCGGGTAGCGGTTGTCCTTGCATTTCCCGTGCTCGGTTTGCTAAAGCAGGGAATATGTCGTTCACTACTCTCTGGTCATAATCAGCCGCGATGCCGGGATAGCCGGCTCGTTGAATCATGTCACGGAGACGGCCACTATTAAACTGTTCTAATGTCCATTCTAAGGTATCAGTAACTAGCGCCTTGTCCCAGAAGATGCGGTGGTTTTTGTTCCGCGGGCCGTAATGGTAATGGGGGTCCTGTCTAAAACAATCAAAAGCCAGCATCTCGGTTTCTTCGACGTAGGTCTTACCGGGTGTTCCGGCTAGATCGGCAAGGACATGTATTGCAAGGCCACCATCACCGCCGCGCTGTTTTCTCAGCTCCAGGCCAAACCGGAAATTTCCGGCTTCGAAAATATCGGTACCCCGGTTATGTTTTACTGTATTGCGATCGTTGGTGAATAGTTGTCGGGCGGTTGACTCTATTTCGGTCGCTTGTTTGGCGATAGCATCCTGATCTGCTGATGCTGCGAGCTCTCCGTACCCTGCCTCGTTTAATAGGACAGTCAAGTTAGTTTTAAGATGGTTTATGGTCCAGCTTATTGGATTACCATCTACCGTAGGGTCCATCCGGTATGTTTTATTTCGGCCTTCTGGCCCGTACACGTAGCTTTTTTCTATATCGAAACAATTGAATCGTAAGAGAGTAGTTTCTGTTCCGCCTACATCTCCAACTACTGTTATAGCAACTCCTTGATCAGCGTGGTCCTGTACATTGCCGTCCCATAATTCATGTCGAACTACGATGGACACTGATCCAGCAGCAAATTTAGACTGGGTTTTCTCAACCATATTTTATAACCTCTCTATCAGTATTATTTATTCTCTACGGAAAAAGGGATCGGCCCTTTTAAAGTCGTCCCTTTCTTAAGTTGGCCACTTAACTTTTTAGTTCGGTACTAGATTAGGGGTAACATCTAGAGGTAGGCCGGGATGACCGGTTAGATCTGTGCCTTTGGCTTGCATTTCGCGAGCTCTCTTTGCCATCTCAGGGATCACTGCCTCTAATTTGTCGTCATCAAGATCAGCCGCTACGCCGGGATATCCGGCTCGATCGATCATTGCTCCTAGCTTATGGCGATCTAGTTGTTGGAATACCCAGCCAAGAGGATCTTCAATGAGCGTCTTGTCCCAATATATCCGGTGATTCTTGTTTCTCGGTCCATAGTGGTAGTGAGGACCATCCCAGAAACAATCGAAGGCTAAAATCTCAGTTTCTTCGACGTAACTTTTCTCGGTAGTTCCGGCTAGGTCGGTTAACACATGAACGGCTAATCCACCGTCGCCTATCGGGAGTCTACGCATTTCTAGCCCGAATCGGATGTTTCCTGCCTCAAAAACGTCAGTTCCACGGTTGTGTTTTACTACATTTCTTTTACTGGCAAATAGCTCTCGGGCGATGAACTCGACACGAGGCAGAGCCAGGATGACCTCTTCTAGGTCGATGTCTGCGGCGACCTCCGGATATCCGGCTCGCTCTAGCATGGCTGGGAGCTTTTTCTCTAATGTATTGATTGTCCAGCCGATGGCGTTATTATCGACAATTGGGTCTAACCTGTACATTTTGCCGGGTGTTCCGGTTGTACCAGTATCACCAAGCATCATTGGCCCATCTGAAGCTATGTTTGCGTTTTCTGGACCGTAGATATAGCTTTTTTCTATGTCAAAACAGTTAAATTTGAGTAGCGATGTCTCTTTTCCGTCAACGTCTTTGGTTACAAGAATTACAATTCCCTGATCTGCGTGATCTTGTATGTTACCGTCCCAAAGTTCGTGTTGGACTATGAAAGTAAGACCGCCGGCCTCAACTCTTTCTCTACCTTTCATTTCAAGCATCTTTGAGCCTCCTTATTTAAACTCAAATAGTAGATTTGGTAGCCATTTTAACACAATTAACAAACTTTCAATATAATTTGGATTCTTTCGAACTACGCTTATTAGTCGGATGCCCAGTCAGGGTGGTTAACCTCGTACTAGATTAATTTCTCTAAATTAGATGATGTTGTTACAAATATCGTCTAATTTGGTCCCATTGACTCAAGAACGTTTTCAATATGTTTAAGACTAGCAACGGTTCTTGGGTGATTAGCCCCGAGGATTATTTGGCGCAAATTCAAAACTCTCAGGTGTAATTTATCAGCTTCTGTACTTTGACCGGTAGCCCGGTAGCTATTAGCCAGACTGCCAATACTTCTTAAAGTGTCTGGGTGGAATGGCCCCAGGATCTTTGTGCGTGCATCAAGAGCCTTTATGAATAATTGTATAGCTAGGGGGAATTCGCCGGAAGCATAATAGCAATTTGCCAGGCTACTTTGACTATTAATAGTTTCATAGTGGTCCTGTCCTAAAACCTTGATTTTCGCCTCTAAGTTGAATTGGAATAAGTTAATAGCCTGTTCGAATTTTTCTAGAGCTCTGTATGCATGAGCCAGCTTATGTCGTATAAGGAAACATTTTGGATTTTCCTGTCCCAAATTGTTTTCTAATCCGGATAGGGTTATCGACAAATCCTGGATACGCTTTAAGACGAACATAGAGTGTTTATCTCTCATAATAACAACATTGATGGCCAACAAAATTGATATGTAGTACAAAACTTTTAGCTAAATTTATAGTAGGGCATTTATTCTAGTTCCTATTTGGGTAATACTGCCAAATACTGGTAGTTGTTGTCAAAGCATGGCATAATTGGTCCCCAATAATGCAACAAATCAATGCCTGTTTGGACTGCAGAGATAGTTTTTGGTAGATAATAGTTTAAGCCCTCATGGCGGTGTTCTGATAGAGAAAACTGCCTTTATACATACGCCCGAACAGATAGAAGAGATGAATTCCCTTCCTTGTATTCCTGTCAGGGATCAGTTAGCACACGAATGCGTCAACATTGCGTATGGATTTTTCTCTCCTCTTGAAGGGTTCATGGGAGCCAAAGATCTCCACAACGTTGCTAAGACTATGACTCTAGAGAATGGGTATATCTGGAGCATTCCAATAATATTTGATATTGCCCAAGATCAATTACGGGAAATCAACGTGGGTGCTGGTGATAGAGTTTTGTTAACTTATCAGAACCATCCGCTAGCAACTATGGATATAACGGAGGTATTTGATTACGATCTGGACTCATTGGCAACAGATATTTATGGAACTAATGATTCCGCACATCCTGGAGTCCAGAGGACGTTAAGTTTTGGAGATAAATTTCTAGCGGGGCCTATTACCTTGATCAATGCCCCTAGAATTAACCCTCCCTTCGACCGGTTCTGGTTGACCCCCCGACAATTACGAGAAAAGATGCAGGATCTTGGATGGCGCGCGGTAGTGGCCCACCAATCGCGCAACGTTCCACATTCAGGCCATGAATGGCTGATGAAAGGAGCTTGGTTAGCATCGGGGTCAGATGGAGTGTTGGTTAGTGCAGTTATAGGAGAGAAGAAATCTGGAGATTATATAGATGAAGCGATAGTTCTGGCGCATGATCGTTTAAAAGAAGCAGGGTTTTTTCGGGAGAATATTCATCAAACCTCTGCGTTGCTTTGGGACATGCGCTACGCTGGCCCTAGAGAGGCTGTGTTCCACGCCATAGTTAGAAAGAATTTGGGATGTACTCACCACATGTTTGGACGCGATCATGCGGGAGTAGGGAGTTATTACGACACTTATGCGGCCCACCAAATTTTTGATGACCTACCTGACTTGGGGATTAAATCCGTATTAACTTTAGAATGGTGGTATTGTCCGGTTTGTGCGGGTGTTGCATATGAAGGGATTTGTGGTCATGAAAACGAAAAGCAAGAGCTTTCTGGAACTTTCATTCGTAGTATTATACAGGGGGGAGTAGAACCGGCAGCTCTAACGTTGAGACCCGAGGTTCTTGAAGTTGTGAAAGAATGCGCTGATCTATACGGATTTGGGTCACCTTTCGTGGGAGACGATTATTTAGCTTTGCGTACTCCCGTCATGGCTATGCATGCTTTAGGTTGTACCTGTACCTGTACCTGTACCTGT
>CAJXEF010000115.1 GCA_913052545.1 uncultured Chloroflexota bacterium | reverse complement strand
GATCCAAGGGCATGATCTAGCTCCTCTAACGTCACAAATCCTTCAAAACACTGATTTATTACTCCATCACCATCTATGACAAAAGTCCAGGATTCGTTAATCCAACCCGGTAGCTGAGTAAATCCCCAATCTTCAACAGCATCTACAAATACTAATTTTTCCAAATTCCCCTGGATCTCGGATGGATTATCGTAAATCTCGACATGAATAAAATTGGCTTCATGAGGGTACAGTTTATTAAGCATAGACAGTGTATCTACTTGCGGTCCACAAGTCGGACTTGTACAAAAACCTGGAGACGCGAATACAATGACATCTGGCTTTTCATCCTGTAGCGCCTCTTTTATAGATATTTGGTAAAGCTCCGGATCTGGGGAATAATCGGTAGTGAGAAGAGCTATTTCTTTATCCTCCACCAAGGTCGGAGTCGTGGTCTGAGGAGGCCGATGCCCGGGCGATGGCACAGGTAACTTTTCCGCGACATTTAACTTCAAGCGTCCTGCATGTACATCCCCTCCCACATCAAATTGAATCTCCAATTCCCATGGGCCCGGCTGAATAAAATTCATATTGGTGCTATAGGCACCCCTCATACCATATGGCCACCTGTGATACTCTGCTATTTGTTTGTCAATTACCGTACGATCGGCAGCAGAATGTGCACTCAACACTCCACTGGATGCCTGCTCCTTTCCAGAATCGACATTGAGTAATAACGAGACTCTCTGCTGACCCACCTGAAGATTTTTCGTAACCAAAATAATATCAACCAATTTCGCATCACGTTGGTTATCAAAAATGTTACAACCAATTGTTGCAGCAAGAATTATCGATAAAAATCCCGCTAAATAATTCGATTTAATTCCCCCGATATTTGACATTTACGAAACATTATCCCCAAAAGTTATAGGTCAGTTGATTATTGCATATCCAGATGATATACGAGCCGTAAACTTATTCTTCACTAACCTTGAGTTAACGAAATATGGCCTGAATCAGCAACCTCGATATATCCTGAGATCCTGCTACCCAGATTGACTTGTGTTAGACTTGAACTTCATAGCCTAATTTCTTAATTGTCTTATAAAGAGACAGTGCCACAAGCCAGGAGAATCATATTGCATAGTACTACGGATGCAATCAAAACAGCACAGCAAATTATCGTTAATACTTCAAAGGTGATAGTTGGGAAACGAAGCGTCATAGAATTAGCTGTTGCCACGTTGATCGCACAAGGGCATCTCCTTGTAGAAGACGTACCTGGAGTTGGTAAAACCATGTTGGCTAAAAGTTTAGCCACCTCCATTGGCTGCAGTTTCAACAGGATCCAATGCACGCCTGATTTACTACCCAGCGATATTACAGGGCTATCAATATATAACCAGCAAAATGGTCAATTTGAATTCCGAGAAGGACCTTTGATGTCCCAAGTAGTGTTAGCCGATGAAATAAATCGGGCTACACCTAAAACGCAATCAGCCTTGTTAGAATCCATGGAGGAGCAACAAATCACAGTAGATGGTGTAACACATATTCTTCAGGCTCCATTCATAGTTCTGGCGACCCAAAATCCCATCGAATATGAAGGGACATTTCCATTACCAGAAGCTCAACTAGACCGGTTCCTCATGCGAATTAGTTTGGGATATCCAAGCACTGAAGAAGAATTAGAAATAATTGCGGGACAAGAAGTTACTCATCCCATAGTGCACCTAGATGGCGTTGCGACCCCATCCAGAATTTTAGAGATGCAAGAAACCGCTAAAACCATATATGTAGATTCTCTGATACGTGAATATATTGTCAAATTAACCGAATCAACAAGGTCTCACTCTGACGTTTCCCTCGGAGCCTCTCCTCGGGCTTCTCTGGGACTATTTAAGACAGCACGGGCTCTAGCCTTAATTAGAGAAAGAGATTACGTTATTCCTGATGACGTGAAATTTTTAGCCCCGACAGTTTTATCCCATAGAATAATACTATCGTCTTCCGCCAGAATGCGCGGTATAGAGAGTTTAGACATCGTAAATAGCCTGCTTTCTGATTTAGCAATACCTGGTATTTCTTCCTAACACCACATTAACCTTCCTTTATATAGCTGAAACGTGTTAAATCTCACTAAGAAAAAAATCGGTATAGTAATTTTTATATCTCTGCTTCTCTTTTATTCATTAGGGACGGGGTTCCCGTTTTTTTACAGGTTCCTCTTTGCCACAATACTTTTGTTATTAATTGGTTTTGTGTGGGCTTGGTTAAATTTGCGCGGTCTTGAAATAAACCTCGACCGACGAGCTACGAGAGGACAAGTAGGTGACTATCTGGATGGACATATCCAAGTAATAAACAGAAATCGAATACCTAAATCCTGGTTAGAGGTTAAAGAAATCTCCGATTTACCCGGCCACACGTCTGGCAGAGGAATAGCATTAGTCAAAGATCAACGAAGGAATTGGAGAACTCAAACATATTTGTCCAAAAGAGGAATTTACACCAGCAGACAAATAGAAGTAACCAGCCAAGATCCTTTTGGTTTGTTTCGAATGCGTCGACGGTTTCTCAATAATCAATCTTACGTAGTGTTTCCCAACACTGAAAAACTCCCTAATTTAGATCCTCAGTTGGCCCAGCTACCAAGTGATTCCAGATACATAAGACCCGCCGATCACATAACATCGAATACATCATCTATCCGAGAATATGTTCAAGGGGATAGCTTCCGATCCATACATTGGCCTTATACAGCTCGCATGAATCAGCTGATGGTCAAGCAATTCGATATTGGCATCTCGGCAGACACATGGATCATTCTAGATATGTTTGAGGGGAGCCATAATCTGACAGATCCTATAGATAACACTGAGGAACTGGCCGTAAAAATAGCTGCCTCCCTCATGCAGCGAACAACAGAGTTAGCAATATCTACTGGATTGGCAGCCAGAGCGGAACAGAATTATTTGCTCAAACCAGATACCAGCCCGGCTTATCTGCCACTATTGATGGAATCCTTGGCTGGAATGCGAGCAATCGGGGGAGACCGCCTAGAGGAACTTATCTATGACATTAAACCCCAACTCAATCAATTTAACACTGTAAACATCATAACTACTTCAATCCGGCAAGAATCGGTCCCCGCATTGACAAACCTAAAAAGTCAGGGAATTAACACGTCTGTAATATACATCGATCCTGTTAGCTTCGGTTCAATTGAATCTATTCAATCAGCGTTAGAACTGCTCCATTTAAGCGACATTCGGACCTATTTAGTCAGAAAAAATGATTCGTTAAATGAGGCTCTTAGCAAACCTATAGATTATAAAAGTTGGACTCATTCAGATTTGGCGACGACATCACCTTTAGAGAACCCCAGCTCATGATCAAGATAAAACCACTAGAACAACCCGGCCTCACCTGGGATTATGGGTTGAGGTTGCTAGTCAAGTTGATTGGCGTTTGGAGACCACGAGACGGATGGCTAGCATTAACTTTATTAACTTTGAATCTGATGGTCGTAGCCTGGTCGGTCGAAAGAGCAGATTGGGCTCCTACTCCCAATTTAGCCGGATTGATGTTGTTAGCGATACTGACATCGCTGATTTTATCCCGCATGCCCTTTCCCAGTGGATGCGTTATTCCTCTCGGATTTATAGTCGGATGCTTAATAATCGTAGGCAAGCTAAGTACTTTTCAAGACAATTACCTAGAGTTAACAAGTACAACGGAGCTATTCCACAGATTAGGACTATGGGTACACGCTGCCCGAACCGGAGGGATCAGTATAGACCCTGCTCCATTCGCCTTCGCGCTCATGGCCATTACTTGGACCTCTGGGCTGTTATCTAGCTGGTTGTTCTGTAGAAGCGGGAACTTCTGGGGAGTGTTCATTATC
Organism: uncultured Chloroflexota bacterium; assembly: GCA_913052545.1. Next base: position 2,692 of record CAJXEF010000115.1, on the reverse strand, counting down.
GGAACGGCAGGTCTTTTATCAAATTTAACATTTCTCCCTGAAGCTGCAAGTATACATCTGGGAATATATCTGTTAACTGCCCTGCTGCTAGTGGCACGAATTCAATCGGTGAGACGAAGACGGGATTGGGACAGGCAAAATATTCAATATGATAACCATTTAGGAATTTTATCTATTTCAGATAGCGTTTTTATTGCGATCGGAGTGATGGTCTTAGCTTTCGTATTACCTATAGGCAACCAATGGGGCCCTACAAACGCCGCTTATGAACTAGTGCGTAAGCCGTTACTTAGCTGGGAAGACGATTTCAATCGCCTTTTTGCGGGCCTTCCCGCCCGTCGACCCTTGCCGTATCGGATTTGGGGTGATGTAATGGCATTTCAAGGGACCATCAATCCTGCTTCTACGCCGGTTTTACTAGTAAATTCTCCAACCCCCATGTACTGGAAGGCTCGAACATACCGAACCTATACTCCTAAAGGTTGGGCATCTTTAGATACAGTTTTGAAACCACTGGACTGGAGACCTACGTACTCAACGTCCAAACCATACTTAAAACGGTTTGCAGTTAATTACGCAGTTACTCACAATTACGACAGTCGAAATCTTTTTGTCGGGGGCCAACTAAGGGAGATCGACCGAGATGTCCGAATCGAGACATACGACTCGCCAATTTATACTTTGACCCCAAATCAATCTGACTCACCAGATGGGATCACTCCTGAGGTCAACCTAATATTGGATCGTATAAAAATTCTCAGTCCCAAAGATTCATCTAGACTAACCTCGGAGGAAGTTCGACAAACCCTATTACCCGGTTTTCGATTACATTCCTTGGACACCTCCAATACGGGTGTTCAGGAAATTGGAATAGCAGAGATGATCCCTGCTCAACCAGACATACTCTCGATTCAGTCAACCAAGCCAATAATCAAGGCCGGAGAGATCGCTCAGATCAACTCATCGGTCTCTACTGCTAGCCCGAAAGATCTCAAACTAATGCCAACCGCCAATCCCAGCTGGGTTTTAGCTAGATATACTCAATTGCCCCCAGAGTTCCCAGATAGAATAAGAGCTTTAACGCAAGAGATTACTCTGGGATACGTCAGCCAATATGATAAGGCTAAAGCCATAGAGACATACCTCAAAGAAAACTTAACTTATAATTTGCGAATTCGGCCTCCTCCATACAATGTGGATGGAGTAGAGCATTTTTTATTTTCTACTCAAGAAGGCTATAGCGAATATTTTGCTTCAGCTATGACCGTAATGTTGAGATCTGAAGGAATACCTGCGAGATTTGTGACCGGATATTCGGTTGGCGACAAAATTCCCGAAGAAGATATTTACCTAGTTAGAGATAAACATAGTCATGCATGGGTGGAGATCTTTTTCCCAAAATATGGATGGATACCATTTGAGCCTACTCCAGGAGCTACAATTCCCTTAGCAACAAAACCTCTGGCTGAACCAAAATTAAACGTTTCTGGAGAACCCTATTTGGGAGCTGGCGACCTTGATTGTCTGGACGAAGAAGACTGCGACGATGATGATATTGCACGTGACAATAACTCAAATTTCAACGTAGACCCATCAATTTGGGAGCGTTTTATAAATCCGTATTTACCCTGGTATATAGGCTTAATATTAATATCTACAATAGCAACTATATCCGTCTCCGTGTTCTGGGCCAAAATTATGGCCACTTCTTCCAACCCTCTAACACTTTTTCACAAACTTTTATTTTTCAGCAAGATCAGTTCTATCGGAACAGGGAGGCATTTGACGCCGTATGAATTACTAGCACTCCTCAATCCGTTATTACCAAAACATCAATCAGAATTGCAGATTATCTGTGAAAATTATGTGAAAAGTCTTTACGGTAAAAAAGATCCCACAGAGGAGGACAACCAAGTGCTCTTTGACTCCTGGAAACAGATTAGGTTTCCTTTGCTTATTCACGCATTGATAAAGAAAAATCTATGAGTACATATGCCTACTTTGTCGTAAAGCAACCACTCGGCTGGATGGGACTCTTAAGTACCACAAAGGGACTCAGGCGTTTGAGTATCAAGCCACAGCCAGAAGAGGCTTTAGATGCATTGGGGCCATCACTGGAATCGGCCACATTAGAACCTATGGCATTTGATTCAGTATTAAAACAAATCGAACGTTATTTTAAGGGTGAAAACGATGCTCTAGGACATATTACTCTAGACATCGAAAAATCATCCCCATTTTTCGAAGCGTCGTGGCAAGCGTGCATATCAATACCTGCAGGCCAAACCCGCAGCTATGCATGGCTAGCCGCTGCTGCTGGTAGCCCACGTGCTGCAAGGGCAGCAGGACAAGCAATGGCTCGAAATAAGCTAGCCCTAATTATCCCCTGCCACCGTGTAATCGGAAGCAGTGGGAAATTACATGGATACGGTGCCGGAGGGTTGGAAGTTAAATCCAGGTTGTTAGCTTTAGAGCAGGGTTTTATTTTTCAGTAACAAAAAAGATAATCCCTCGATACATCACTGAAATTTGTCACTGAAATTTGTGCCAATGCTTCTAGTGGGATTATAATCGGACCTTATACTACCCATTTACTCTCTCAGGTACTCCGAAAAGTAATCTCAAAGAGGAGTCAGCCAGATGCCAGACAATAAATCAACCTCCTGGGTACACGGTAGCGCCATGCAGGTCG
>CAJXEF010000114.1 GCA_913052545.1 uncultured Chloroflexota bacterium | reverse complement strand
TATCAAAGGAGTGGCTCCGACCAACCTATGCAATAAGGCTGCGGTACATTCCCACGGAAACGCTTCCCGCCCTTCCTGCTCTTGTAGATCTTTCTCTAGTGAAGTCAGGTATTTTTGGCCCTCGAGATTCCTGGCTAATTCCTGTTCGTCCTTAGAGGTTAGAAGTTTGACTCTGCCAATTTCCCTGAGGTACATCCTCACGGGATCGTCTAAAACTTCGAGAGTCTCTGTATCCGGTTCCCATTCTGCCTCTTCGTTTTCTATGTCGGTGTCGTTGGGTCCTTCCTCTTGGGGCGTATTCTCGTCTTGATCTGTGTTACCATCCCACTGGTCTTGGGAGGGGTCTGTTTCAGGGTTGCGGTTTATTTCACTGCTTTGACCAGGTTTAATTAGATCCTGTCTTTCGTTGTCGCTATCATCGTCGTTTGTAAATTCGTCGTCTGAGCCTTTATTAAAGGTAGCGACTAGGTTGATTGAATCAAAACTACCTTCCGTTTCATCCATGTCCTCAGTACTGTCATTAGGTTTATTGTTGTTTCTTAACATCTGAACTTCATCTCCTGTCTTTGGTTATAGTACCTATCCAGGTCCGGTTTGTCTCATTGTTTTTTAACCGTTGGTTAGTGTTGAGGATATTCGTGCTTGGATCCACAGCGAGATCGTTATCAGTCTGCTCAAGTAACAGTTCTTCTTTAAGTTTAAGGTCTCTAAGGAAACGGTCTTCAAGTCTTCGAACTGTACTCTGCAATATGGATAATCTGTTCCGGGAATCCATGGGTGGCAACTCTTTGTCACGAAAATGGTCCAATAGTTGGCCTAAAGCAGAGTTTTCATCTACTCCAAAGTTGTCAGGAAGTGAACTGTTACCAGTGTTATCTATGCACTGGATTAGTTGGTTAGCTAATTCGCGGTTCCCAGGTCGGAAGAAATATTCCGCAGTAAGACCTGAATGAGTTATGTTTTCAGGGAATTGCACCGACAACGCGAGACAATATTCTTCGACCGGGTCTTGTTCAGGATGAGATGCTTTGTTCACTGGCAGCGGATCACGCTGTTGTAGAGGTTTATGGGCATTCGGTGATGGATATCTTTTCTGACTGGCAAAATTATTTAGATTCGCTTTTAAAGTATGTTCAGGTATATCTAAATAGGTAGCCAAGAGTTGGAAATACAGGTCTTGTTGCAGAGGATCTGTGACACTGGCTATAAAGGGGAATAGCACTTCTACAGCTCGTGATTTACCCTGTGGGCTTGATATATCCATTTGGTTGGCTATTGTCGGCAATAGGTATTCAAACAAAGGTTTGGCATTTACTAATAAATTTGTCCATTCTACGGGTGAACGTCTGATTAATTCGTCAGGGTCTAATCCGTCTGGCAGGGAAACGATTTTCAGTTCTAGGTCGGCTCTTCTATTGAACATCAAGGTGTCTTGATTACGCGCTTTAATATGGCTATCAACCAGTATTTTTTGAAATACCTCCCAAGAGGATGCTAAACTTCTCAATGTTGCCCGTTGACCTGCTAAATCCGGATCTAGAGCCATCACAACTTTGTCAGTAAGTTTCCTCACTTCCGATACCTGTTCCGTAGTTAATGCGGTTCCCATGGATGCCACTACGTTTGTGAATTGATGCTGGTGGGCTATGATAGCGTCTATGTAACCCTCTACTATCACTAACCCTTCAGAACGAGCTGATTTTTTAGCGAAGTTGAGCCCATAAAGGATTTTCCCTTTGTCAAATGCGGCCGTACGGCCTGAGTTCAGATATTTAGGAATTGAATCGTCGATGGCTCTACTACCGAACCCACATAAATCCCCATTGGGACTCCTTATTGGTATAATTAATCTCCCTCTAAACCAGTCCCGATATTGGCCATAGTCGTTTTTCCTAATCACGCCCGCTTTTACTAACTTCTCTGGGTCTATGCCCTTATGGGTGAGATATTCTAATCCACTAGTTCCATTTTTGGGACTGTAGCCTAGCTCAAATTGGGAGATCGAGTCTTGATTAATTCCTCTGTCGAGGAGATACTCTCTCGTTGTTGATCCGGAGCTAGAATCCAACCGATTTCGGAAAAATAAATTTATCTCCTCATTTATCTCAAATATGTCCTTTTGAGGATTATGCTTTTGATGTTCAGACAGTGAAATGCCTACTTGTTCAGCAAGGCGTCGCAATGTTTCTGAGAAATCTAAATTTTCCATCTGCATCACGAAAGTGAAAACGTCTCCCCCTGTACTACATGCACCGTAGCAATGCCATGATTGGCGGTCTGGATAAACCATGAAAGAGGCAGTCTTTTCTTGGTGAAATGGGCAAGGAGATTTATATCGTTGGCCCGATTGGCTTAAAGGCGTGTATCCACTGATCACGTCAACAATGTCCAAACGACTCTTTATGTCATCGATTACTGTCATGAGGAGCGACTTATCCTATTGAGGAGGGAGTTCAGGAAGTTTGTACTTAATTGGCTGTGTAATATTTGGCTAAAGAACCTTATTATTGTAACACAAAGACATGAATGAAACTTTAAATTGAAGCATCTTAATCTTTGGTACTTCCTTCCTTATACCACAGCAAACTGTACTATCTGTATCATGATTTAGTTACATAATTAGTACCTTGTGTTGCAAAACCACAATTGGTGAGTAGAAACTGAGTATTTGTATTGAGCCCTAGATTGACAGAGATTCGGCTGCGATGGTATATTTTGGCTTTATATCGTATAGCTGGTGGTTGGTAAATTTGAACCTAAGTTTTAACCCATAGTAGCTAAATATCTCAGCTCCGCTAAATTGGTTAAATCGTCGAAAACCCCTCATGCCTTCTTGAGATCACAGAATAAGGTATACCATCATACCTGCGGTTGCTAAATATTACGAGGTCGGATGTGATCGATATGCGGGATTTGTTGGAGCTGATATGTTACTAGAATCGCTTGACGGAGTTATTAAATGGATATGATGGATATGAAGGACTTTGTAGTCCGTTTTGCAGGAGAAGGGGGGCAGGGAGTAGTAACCTCAGCCGAAGGCTTGGCGCAAGCCGCTACTCAAGTAGGCTACCATGCCTTAACTTATGCTACTTTTCCGTCCCAAATACTTGGCGGCCCCACTTGGACACAAGCTCGGATTTCAGATGAACCTGTTTTAAGTGCAGGTGATTATGTAGATGTATTAGTAGCATTTAACAAAGAAGCATATGATACTCACTCTGAAGAAGTGAAGCCACAAGGTGTAATAATATATAACTCCGATGACTTTCAGCTGGAAGGTGACGATCGTAGTTTTGGATTGCCAATCGAAGAGCTTGCTCGTTCTACTGGTAACACCCGGGCAGCCAACATGGTGGTCATTGGAGCCTTGGCTCATTTGGTAGATATGCCTCAAGGTTATTTAGACGAGTTCGTGGAGAAGCGATTCAGGCGAGGAAGAGAGGGGGATGATGAAATCATCCAATCAAATATTCAGGCTATGGTTTTAGGTAGGACCCATACCAGCGAGAGCGGGTTTACTTTGGGTAGGTTGGCCGAACCTCAAATGCCTGAATATCAACAAATAATGGTTAAAGGTAATGAGGCTTTGTCTTTGGGAGCCAGAGCGGCTGGCCTTGAATTCTATATTGGATATCCGATATCACCGGCTACTACGATTTTGATATGGATGGAGCACAATCTGATTGGCGATGGTAAATTCGCTTACCAGGTCAGCTCTGAAATCGAATCAATAACAGGGTTGTTAGGCGCGGGATTTGCCGGTAAGAAGGCGATGACTGCCACAGCTGGTCCTGGATTTTCATTAATGAGCGAAGGATTAGGGCTGGCGTGGATGGCTGAGATTCCGCTGGTGGTGGTAGATGTTCAGAGAGGTGGACCAGCTACGGGTTTACCTACTAAGACTGAACAGTCAGATTTAATGGCTTGTATGTACCCAGCCCATGGTGACGTTAAAATGCCAGTGATAGCGGTGGGAACCGTGGAGGAGGCGTTTTTCGGTGCTATAAAGGCACTAAATTGGGCGGAACGATATCAGGGACCGGTTATCTTAATGACCGAGATGTCCCTTGCTGAAAGAGTCCAAAATATCAAAAAGCCGGATCTTTCTCAGTTGCGTATAGAACACCGCCAAACTTATCAAGGGAATAACGGTTACAACCGCTACAGTGGACACGAGTTGTCTCCCATGCCAATCCCCGGCAACCCAGGCTCGTATGTTGCTAACGGTAGTGAGCACGATGAAATGGGCGACACTACGCATTTAGCTAGTAGGCATATACAGATGACTGAACGTAGGTTTAGTAAGTTAAAGCTCTTAGAAGAAGATGAATACGAGAGTGATAATATACATGAATCGATCGCGCTACTGCCGTGGGGAGGTTCTAAAGGCCCTGCTCTCGAAGCATACAACGCGTTGATTAAAGCAGGTATTCCATTATCCTGGTACTATACAATGTTCTTGAATCCACTTCCTCCTCGCTTGTTGGAGGAATTGAAGCAGAAGAGCCTAGTAATAGTCCCGGAACTCAATTATCAAGGCCAGTTTTCCGGACTATTGAGAGCCGAAGGTGTTAAAGCCCAATCTATAACTCAGTACACTGGATTGCCGTTCAAAGTAAGTGATTTGATGAATCAAATCACGGCAATGGTGGAAACAAGCCAGAAGGAGACCGTGGGAGCATGAGTAAAAAGAATCCAGAGTATGATTTCAAATGGTGCCCAGGGTGCGGAGATTTTGGAGTTCGCCGGGCAATTGAATTTGCCATGATTGATCGTTTGGAAGAAACTGGGTTGCCTATGGAAAATAACGTTGTGGTTGCCGGCATAGGTTGTTCTGGTAACCTGGTACATTTATTAGAGGGCGCACAACCATATGGATTCCATGGCATTCATGGTAGAAGCCTACCGATAGCTATGGGTGTGAAGATGGCCAGCCCAGGGTTAAATGTCTTGGTAGTAGCAGGAGATGGTGACTTCCTGAGTATTGGTGGAGAGCATATAGCGCCACAAGCAGCCCGTAACCTGAATATTTGCGCGGTAGTAATGGATAACGGGGTTTATGGACTTACTAAGGGTCAAAGTTCACCGACTACTAAGCTTGGTGAGATTACTAGTTCTACTCCCTACGGTAAAATGGAAGCTGAGGCAGACCCATTGGAGTTATATTTGACTATGGGAGTTTCCTTCATAGCAGCAGGGTTCTCCGGGCAACCTAGGCAATTGGCAAAATTGATTAATCAGGGTATGAACCACCAAGGGTTTTCAATGGTTCATGTGCAGTCGCCTTGTACAACTTATAATGATACATTCGAGATGTTGAAAGGTAATCCTAAAAAAGGAATAGATCCATTGATATGGGATGTCCCTGAAGACCACGATAGATCGGATAAAGGTGCTGCATATTCACTTCTTCAGGAGCGAGGATTGCCTGTAGGGGTAATTTATGAGGATGGTGCGAGACCTTCTCTGGATGCAAGGTTGGAGGAAATGCAAGGTAGGGCACGCCAAAGAACTACGGAAGAAATCCTTGCTAGCTATGAGTTCTAGCTTGATAGATTAATTATTATATAAAAACACCCCAGCCACTATTGCTGGGGTGTTTTTATATAATATGTGGGGTCTGGTAAGGCTCTGGAGGGGTCGATTATACTCTTGATAACTATCCCTATTCTAATGATTTGATACCTGATAACGTCGCTTTCTTAGGCTAGGATAGTACCGAGTTGAAAGATTTCATCTGACATTGAGTATTCGATAGATAAATGTCTCTAATTTCTAATCTTGATAGGGTGAGTTTGCCGGATATAAATCTACGTCTCTAAATGAATGTTTTTAATTAAGATGACTGGCAAAGATATGGATTTCATATTATGAAAAGCCTATTCAGAGAAATTTTGGATGCCTTGGTTTTAAGTTTAGTGGTCTTTTTATTGATTCAAGTTACTATACAAAATTTTAAAGTAGAGGGTGCTAGCATGTACCCTACTCTGAAAAGTGGGCAATATGTATTGGTGAATAAATTAGCATATGCCAATCTAAATCAGGTACGTTTGTCGAAATTAATCCCGTTTTGGAATGTGACTAATTTAAAAGATAATCGTAACCTCCGTTCTCCGGCTAGAGGTGAAATAATCGTTTTCAGATTTCCTGACCATAATCCAGATAATCGGAAACGCGATTTCGTGAAGCGTGTGATAGCGGTACCTGGAGATAAGATAGCTATCATAAGCGGTGTAGTATGGGTGAACGATAAATCCATACAGGAAGGATACTTAAAATATCGGGATACGTTCAACATGGACGAACGTATACTGAAGGAAACCGATTATTTTGTATTAGGAGATAACAGGACTGGGAGCAACGATTCGCGGGCTTGGGGCCCTGTACCGGAAGTGAATATATTAGGCAAAGTCTGGTCAGTGTATTGGCCGCTAACTGATTGGGGGAGGTTACATTAGTTTCAAGCGCCTTTTAAACCTTGACTAGATGCCAGTTTCCATATTTAGCCTGACTATTTCTATCTACAATGATCGATAAATGGAAAGGGTACCTAAGATAGTAATGAGTCTATTTTCCTGTTGAATTAAATACGTAGGTTGTCCCGGTATCGGTAGCTCCTGCATC
>CAJXEF010000113.1 GCA_913052545.1 uncultured Chloroflexota bacterium | reverse complement strand
TTACGATACATTTATCAACTCTGCATTTCTTATCCAAGGTAGAGCGGATGAATTCGCTAGTAAAACTCCATCGGAAAGAAAGGCTGTACTGGCAGCCATTCTAGGTCTTGATATGTACGATCAATACCAGGAGCGGGCTAGGAAAAAGTTGTCGGAAACCCGTTCAATCATCGATCAGTCCGTAGGAGCCGTCCAGCAATTAGAAAGGGAACGGGAAGATTTAGGCGACCCTTCCTTAGAGTTACAGGGCTTAGAAAAACATCTCCAAGATACTGAAACACAGATAAATATTAAAAGACAAGAAGTAGATCAATTGCGGCGCCAAAACAGGGAAATTGAAGAGAAAAAAACAATCATAGGTCAAGACCTAAAGCAAGTTAACCAATTAGAAAGCGAAATATCTACATTATCTTCTACGGAAATTAACATACAACAACGTATTAAAAGCTACTCGGGTTTGATATCGCAAACCCAAACAATCCGTACAGGCCTCGTGCAGTTTACAAAAGCTAAGAACCAATTTGAAGCTTTAGAGGCTATTAGAAGTGATCACATAGCTTTAAACGATCAGAAAACTAAACTTCAACAAGCCATCTCTGAAAAACGAAATCGGCTGGAATCTCAAATTCAAGACCTCCAAGGCAAGATAACTTCTGAACTAATTCCAATCGCAGACTCTGAGCTTAGACTTGTTGAAAAACAGAATCAATTAAATTTAGAAAATCAGAGGTTGACAGATAAGCAACACGAGTTGCAAGCAACCAAAGAACGCCAACAGATGTTAGCGAACCATATCACACAGACGGAGACTACATCCGAACTATATAAGAGTGAAGGAGAAGAGTTAGCACGCAAATTGGCCCTGTTGAACAATCTCGAAGATATGTCGACGGATTGTCCGTTATGCGGAACTACACTGGCAGGTGACAGTTGCCAAGGGTTAGCCAACACATACCAAGCTGAGATTCAAGCGAAAAGGAACCTTTTTCGCGAAAACCAGGCACTTATGAAGGCTTTCCAAACAGAAAAATCTCAACTAGACGACACATTGTCCAAAGATGAAAATAATATCTTGAACGACCGCACAAACTTAGAAATCATGTTGAATGACCTAGAACGGCAAATAAATGACTCTCAGAGAGCCCAAAAAGACTTATCTGAAGCGCGTCCGCTATTGGAGAATTATTTGCAATCGCTAGAGTCTGGTCTATTTGCCTCCGATGAAAACAAAGATTTATTATCATTAGAAACCAAGCTCGCTGATCTAGGTTACCACGAGGAGTTCCGACAAAAAACTTACACTGAAATGAGAGAATTACAGAATTTTGAACAACGTGGAGCAGAACTAGATCAAGCTTTGACCCGATTACCCGATGAAGAATCAGCCTTATCCCAAACCAGTAATATGCTAACTCAGCGTACAAATGATTTATTATTACGCAAACAAAAAATATCGGATGACCAAAAAGACATAGAAGGCCTTGTAGAATCAAACCAGGATATCAGAAACTTTGAAAATGACTTACAGACACTTGAGCGTGGACAGATGAGCGCCATTTCCCGCCGGGGCTTTTTGGAAGGGCAAATCCGACGTTTGGAAGATCTTGCTACAGAACTAGAGCATGTTAATATCCGTAGGATTCAACTCGAGGAAGATCAGAGTATCTACCAAGACCTTGCCACCGCCTTTGGCCGCCAAGGAATTCAGGCTATGCTCATTGAAACTGTGATCCCTAGGTTAGAGGAAGAAGCAAATTATCTATTAGGCCGAATGACAGATAACCAGATGCACCTAAAATTAGAGACCCAGCGTGAACGGAGGAGTGGTCGTGGAGAACCTATAGAAACACTAGAAATTAACGTTAGTGATGAGCTTGGGCCTAGAAACTACGAATTATATAGTGGAGGAGAGTCTTTCCGAATTAACCTTGCTCTGAGAATAGCTCTATCCAAAGTACTATCCCAAAGAATGGGTGCCACTTTGCCAACTTTATTCATCGACGAAGGGTTTGGGACACAAGACAGTGTCGGCCGTGAACGAATCATGGACGTGATTTCATCTATCGAAGATGACTTCGACAAAATAATTGTAATTACTCATCTCGAAGATTTGAAGGATATGTTCCCTGCCAGGATAGAAGTATTGAAAACACAAGAGGGCTCCACGTTATGGCTGAGTTAACCTGGTGAAAGCTCCTAATTAAGCGCATGACGTGCTTTAACCAGGTTAAGTACCTTCAGCCTTTTTCAAAGCATCTACATCCAATCGAATTTCTATTGACTCACCTGCTAACGCGGCCAACACTCGTTCACCCGAAAGAGGAAGTTCGCGTACACGTACACCTACAGCATCAAAAATTGCGTTGGCTATAGCTGCAGGAGGACCGAATCCAGGGGGTTCGGCTACAGCTCTTGCTCCAAAAGGCCCGTCCACCGATGGTACTTTAACCAGAATGTTTTCAATATCCGGCAAGTCGACAGCCAACGGCATTAGATATGTTGATAAAGATGAGGTTTTTACAGCCCCTGTTTCGGAGTCCAACTGCATATCCTCTGTTAATGCCCTCCCAATACCCTGAACCACGCCTCCCTCAAGTTGACCTTCAACGGACATGGGGTTTATCGCTACCCCAACATCTTGAGCTTGAACATATCGAGTGACCTTAACCTGACCAGTAGCCTTATCGACCATAACCTCCGCAGCCTGTGTACTAAAAACGGGATCGTATGGCATATTTGAAAGCGAGGCGGTGGCTATGATTGGACCACTTCGAGAATTTATGCTCAATGTACCTAATTGCGTAAAGGATAGCCCCTGATTGGGATCATCTTCTATATAAATCCTGCCTCCACTCATAGATAGGGCATCTTCCTGAACACCTAATCTGTCTGCAGCCAATTCATACAAGCGTTCTTTGACCGCTTCGGCTGCCCGGTGGACGGCGGTCCCTTGGCTGTAGACTATTCTGCTTCCCCCACTAGGTCCAGTAAATGGAGCTAGATCGGTATCCCTTTTAGCAACAATCACCTGGTCTAGAGACAAACCTAGAGTTTCAGCTGCGATTGCTGCTAAAGATGTATCACTACCAGATATGTCTACAGAGCCAGTTAGCAGGCTAACCGTACCATCTTCATTAACGCTAATAGAGGCGGTCGAAGGGCCACTTCCGCTCCGCCATTCACAAACAGCGATACCAACACCTCTACCTTCTTCTAACCTCTTCGGCAAACCTAACCTGTCTTTGACCGCTTGCAAAGTTTCGACGAGGCCATTCTTTGGCATTCTTGCTCCACTAACCGACACATCACCTTCCTTTATGGCGTTTTTTATCCTGAATTCCCACGGATCAAACCCCATCTGACGGGCAATACTATCGGTGTGAGATTCAACAGCAAACGTCATATCAGCTACACCAGAAGCTCTATAAGATCCTACATATATTTTATTTGTGTAGACACCAAATGACCTTAATCGGAAATTCGGGATATTATAAGCGCCCAATCCATGCCCAACCCCTGAGTTAGGTCCAGCACCTAGATAAGCACCCACATCAAATATACTGTAAGCCTCTCTAGCTATTATAGTTCCATCGCTGTTGACCCCAGTTTTCAAGTAATTAGTTACCGGTAACCTCGGACCGTTTAAAGTAAAGACTTCCTCACGGGAGTTAATTAGTTTCACAGGCCGCCCTGTCTTAAATGACAACAGGGCAGGAAAGGCTTCAAAAGCCAACCGCAATTTGGCACCAAATCCACCCCCCAACTCCATAGGAATCACTTTTATGCTCGATAACGGTTTATCCAATACCCCCGCTAATTGGGTGCGAATTTGATATGGACCCTGTGTAGATGCCCATACAGTTAGCCGCCCATTTGCTTCGACGTTAGTGACACATGCCATAGGCTCCAAGAAACCTTGATTTATACCTTGGGACCTATAAGTTTCCTCAAAAACCCTATCAGCATCCTTGAATGCCTGATCGACGTCTCCCCTATCTGAATCCAGCAGTGTACAAACATTACTGTTCCCTAGTGTGAAACCATATCCTTCATAATCGGCTACATTAGAATGCACCGGTGGAGCATCAGAAGTAAGAGCTGTGATAGGATCGATTACCGACGGGAGTGCCTCGTAAACCACCTTGATTAGATCCAAAGCCTCTTGAGCAGTTATCTCATCGTCAGCTGCAACTGCGGCGACCGGCTCGCCTATGTAAAACACCTCATCTCGGGCCATGATATATCTATCTTTTAATGCCCCCGACCCAAACCTAATTTCAGGAAAGTCCTGACCGGTAATGATTGCCCGAACTCCTTGAAGAGACTCTGCCTGAGTTGTATCTATAGATATGATCCTGGCATGGGAATACGTACTAGCCAACAATTTACACATCAACATACCGGGGAGATACAGGTCGCTCGCATAAACTGCTTTACCAGTAACCTTATCCCTGGCATCTATACGAGGTAAATTTTTTTCAAGGACTTTAAAGTCAACCATCAAACATCTCCTCAATCGATGGATTAGTGAGCGAGGAACGGTTATCGTTTATTATTAATATTCTGTGCGGCTGCCAACACAGCTTCAACAACTTTGGAGTATCCGGTACAACGACACAAGTTGCCCCCGATCCCAAAGCGCACTTCTTCTTCTGTAGGGTCTGGGTTTTCTTTAAGAAAAGCTGTTGCAGACATAATCAAACCTGGTATGCAGAAACCACATTGTAAGCCGCCATAATCAACAAAGGCCTGTTGAACCGGATGTATATCGTCCAAATTACCGAGACCTTCAATAGTTATCACATCAGCGTCGTGCGCACTATGGGCCAACACCATGCAAGAAGTCACAGGCTTACCATTTAGAAATACCGTGCAGGCCCCGCAGTCCCCTTCATCACATCCCTTTTTTGTCCCGGTCAAACGAATATCATCTCGTAGTGTGTCAAGAAGAGATGAATACGGTTCAACTAAAATTTGTTTTCCCTCACCATTAACATTAATTTGAAGAGGCTTTTTCACAGTCTGGACCTCGTACATGATGAAATTTTGCAAGGTGTTTAGGCATCCAAAATCTTATCTCAAAACGCCGTTTGCACCGCCAGGTTTCGCTGCAACTGGTAAGATATCTCGTTACCCTGGGCCATCTCAATGGCACGTTCTAGAGTCCGCTTGGTCAAAGCACCTACGATAGATTTTCGGTATCCTGCGGAGCCTCTAATGTCATCTATAGGGGTAACACTAGCTTCAGCTTGGCTTGCAGCTTCATCGATCAGGGCAGTGGTTAAAGTTTTCCCTCGGAGGACATCCTCGGCTTTGGTAGCTAAAATCGGAGTTGGCGCGACACAACCTAGAGCAACCTTTACGTTATCACATAAATTCCCACCATCCCTTAACGTAATTACACTGGCTACTCCAACCGTGGCTATATCCATGGCACCCCTAGGACTATGCTTTATATAAATAGATCCTGTATTAGGCTCAGGTGAGGGCAACCTAATCTCAGCTAAGATTTCTCCTCTTTTCAAACTAGTCTGACCAGGGCCAGTAATCAATTGACCCAGCGGAACTGTCCTTTCTCCGTCGGACCCAATTATTCGACACTCAGCTCCGAAAGCAAAGAGAGCAGGCAACGTATCTCCAGCAGGGGAGGCGTTACATATGTTACCCCCGATAGTAGCCAAGTTACGAATTTGGATTCCCGCGAAAGATGTAGCCCCAGTTGCCAAAGCAGGATAGTATTCCCTGACATACCTATTGCTTTCTATATCTTGAATCGTCGCTGTTGCACCTAATCTCAGACCATTTTTTTTAGTGAAATTTACCTTATCCAAGGATGAAATATGTTGGAGATTTATCACAATTTTGGGTTGCCACGTACCTTGTCTCCATCGAATCAGAAAATCGGTACTTCCAGCTACAAGCCGGGCATCCTCGCCATACCGTTCCATCATAGATATCGCCTGCCTGAGGGTACGCGGTTCCAAATATTCGAATCTGGCCATATATTCTCCAAACCCGGTAGCAGATAAACCACCAATCACAATCCATCGGAAACAGCTAAACTATCGGATTATTCTTTCGTCACCTAGGAGCACCAGCACCAGCAAAGGGTTGAATTAAAACCCTCATGGTTCCGTCAAATTCTTTTCTTTGGGTAAGCAATTTGTGACCTGCCTGTTCGGCCCAATAGATTACATCATAGATGTTTAATGCATCCTGCAATATAGCTTCCACGAAGGATTTAGAATCAATTTCCATTTGCCTAGTCAATGCGGCAATAACACCCGCACAGCTTTTTCCTCGACCGTCTATAATCGTCCAACCCTCATGACCGTTATTAGAAGGGTTGGATGATATTATCGGCGGCTCGTGATGTACCTGTACTTCACCACTCTTTCTCATATCCAACTCCCGCTTGAAGTTGGCTACTGATTCCCAAGCAACACCACGGTCTCGATCGCCACTTGCACACACGGCACCCCTCACCCCCACGATGTCAGGGTTGATACGAGCTAGTTCGTCCAAATCTTGCAATTTTAGGTGTCCGGAAAGGGAAGTGCTAAGACCTAATTCCTTGCCATGGAGTACCATTTCTCTTAATTCGGCTTCTGGTATGAAATCGAA
>CAJXEF010000112.1 GCA_913052545.1 uncultured Chloroflexota bacterium | reverse complement strand
CAGTGGGGATAACTGTCCATGTGATTTCTAGACCGGTATGACCGTGTACTTGTACTGGCCAAGAATCGCCTGGCCGGCGGCGGAATTTGACTAGAGAGTATAAAAGGGCTCCTTCCACGAGTATAAAGACCGCTACCATTACCCATAGCAGTACGTTGAACAGCAGTAGTTGCTTTTCAGCTACGGGACCCGCAGTACCGAATGTGGATTGCAGAGCGTCTGGGGCACAACCAAGTAATGGGACTAGAACAATTAGAGAAATAAGAAAGAGCAGGGGACGGAACTGTACCCGTTTATTTGGAGCGATTTTCCCAGCACTGTTTAATAGATTACTATGGGTTTCTACCCGTTCCTGGGGGCAAGGGCCCATTTTGGAACTCTCCTGAATCCTGGCCAGTAGCCATATGTGCGAAATTTCACTAGTGCAAGACATTATCACAGCCCGCTTCCGAATGTCAATGTAATTTACGTTGCTATCCCTATCTATATTCGGGAGTTCTTAGAATAATATTGGGACCATTGTATCTACCATAATTGCTACGAATAGCAAAGCCAAATATAAAAGGGAAAATAAATAGACCGTTCTAGCTAATTTTCGGGTGCTGGATCGCTTCAATCTCCAGGACAAAACAAGAAACATACCACCCAGAATTAAAGCAGAACATAAGTAAATCCCATGAACCGACGTGGAATAAGCGAACGCTAAAGTGATCCCTACCAGGACAATTGTATATAAAAAAACGTTCAACGTAGTGTAATCTCGAGTTGCGACAACGGGCAGCATTGGTATCCGAGCTTTCTCATAGTCTTCCTGAATCAATAATGATAAAGCCCAAAAATGTGGCGGTGTCCAAAAGAACACAATCGTAAACAGGTATACGGCAGGAAGATCAATTCCGCCGGTCACAGCGGCCCAACCAACCAGAGGTGGAATTGACCCGGCGGCGCCGCCTATAACTATATTTTGAGGTGTAGACCTTTTTAGCCAAAGAGTATAAATGAAAACGTAGAACAGGGTAGCACTGAGAGTCAATAAAGCAGCAAGCAAGTTAACCCATGTAACCAAAACGAGGAACGCCACTACATTGAGAATTATTCCAAATGCAAGGGCCTTACCAGGAGTGATTCTTTGGCTCGCTACAGGTCTCTTACTCGTTCGAGTCATGATCAGATCAATATCACGGTCTATTTGGTGATTAATGGCATTGGCCCCCGCGGAAGCTAGTGCGCCACCAATCCATACAATGCCCAGCAAGGGTAATGAAGGTAATCCCTGTGCTGCCAGAAACATCCCTCCAGCCGCCGTGATTAGCAAAAGCAGTATTATGGGTGGCTTGGTGAGAGTTATATAATCGTTTATAACAGCCAAATACCTGTTGTATCTGCCGGGAGCTTCTTCAATAACAGCCGGTCTTTCGGTCATGATCTTACTGCTAGGTCAATATCTTGAGATTTAGTTAGAGTCAACATAGATATAATTAGGATACACACCCATAGCAAAGCTGACATTGCTAGATGAAAAGCTAGTAGATGACTTTGAAATCCTGACCAAACCACAAATGCTCCGACCAACACTTGGATAACAAAAGTTGCTCCAGTTACTCCGGACAGTATACGGAATCCATTTGTGCTATGACTATCCCTGTAACCCCATTGAAGAACGAATATTAAGAAACACCCGATAAGAACCGCCACTAAACGATGACCCATATGAATTACTGATAATACGCTTTCCGGGATCAAAGTAGAGTTACAAAGTGGCCAATTAATACAAGCTCCAGTAGCATGGCTTGCAGTTACAACGGAACCCGAGATTATTAATAAGTAAACACCAATACTAGCCAGGATAGTCATCATAGAGAATCCACGCCTGGTTTTTGAGGTTCCGTCGAACCCTAATGGTCCCCTGTAAGAGACAACCATCACCAGCACCAGGGATCCCAGAAAAGCTTGACCTAGAGCCAAATGAGAAGCTACAACAGCACCAGGCAATTCGGTCAAGACAGTCACTCCACCGAGCAAGGCTTGGAAAATTAACAAAACAACCGAGATAGAAGAAGGTATCACAAGCCAACGTTCCCTTCTGTGCCGTAACCAGATTAAACCGCAAGTCAAGATCACCAGAGGGCTTACTAGAACAGAGGCTACGAAGCGATGACTATATTCTATAATAGCGGTATATTCTAACGGTGGTATTAAACTACCGTAGCATAGTGGCCAGTCAGGACAACCTAGCCCAGAACCTGTGACCCGGACAACGCCACCCAATACTACCAATCCGAAAACGAATAGGACCGAGATAGTAGAAAAAAAACGAATCCAGAAGTGCGATTGTTCCAAGTATAGTTCCTTTGTGGATTATCCGACGACTCATAATAAGAGAGTCAAAAAAGTCGCAATTGCGATTGTGATATAATTTTCAATGTTATCATGGACGATGCGATTCGTGTAGAAGGCCTCACAAAACAATTCGGCTCTTTCACTGCAGTAGACGATGTTTCATTCCACGTCAAATCAGGAGAAATATTTGGCATTTTAGGGCCAAATGGAGCCGGCAAAACCACAACTCTTGAAATCATTGAAGGGCTTCAAAAGCCGACCCTCGGTGGAATCTCCGTCCTTGGGGTTGATATACGACGAAACCCTAATGATTTTAAATCCCGGATAGGTGTACAGCTCCAATCTTCAGCTTATTACGATTACTTGAATTTAGAAGAGATTCTGGGCTTATTAGGAAGCTGTTATCCTAAATGCATATCACCAGCAAAGTTACTAAAGCAAGTCGGATTATCCGAACAATCCCAAAAGAAAGTAAAACAGTTATCTGGCGGGCAAAGCCAGAGATTTACCGTTGCGGCTAGCCTCGTAAACGACCCTGAACTAGTTATATTGGACGAACCAACAACAGGGCTAGACCCTCAGTCCCGGCGTAACCTATGGGAGTTGATTAACGAAATTCAACGTGGTGGAGTCACTGTAATAATGACAACTCATTATATGGACGAGGCCCAGTCATTATGTAACAGATTGGCTATCATGGACAGAGGAAAATTGATTGCCGTCGATACCCCGTCAAACATGATCAAAAGTTTAAAAAACACCTATACACTAAAAATAGAATTAACAGATCCCATTAATGAAGACCAACTCTTGTCTCTTAAAGAATCTGCAAATTCTATAGAACAGATTACTCCGTCCTCTTATTTACTTAAGTTAAACAAATCACCCCATTCTCTAGATCAGATATTACAAACTATTGTTAATACTAAGATGCATTTAAACCATTTGGAAATTAATCCAGTTACTTTAGAAGATGTGTTCCTAGAATTGACAGGGAATGAGCCAAGAGATTAGAAATGTTCGCTCTAACCAAGGCTAACCTAAAGATAATGGTCAGAAACCGTCATACCACGTTTTGGGCTCTGTTTTTTCCATTAATGTTAGTAACTGTATTCGGGATTTTCAGATTTGATAATTCTGATTTGGTCAGGATAGCCATATATGAAGAGGCACCAACGCCTACTAGTACGGTAATCACGAAAGCCCTTTCTGACCTAGATTTTCTTGAATTCAAATCAATTGAAGAAAACGAACTCATTGGTATAGACAGGTTAAAGAATGGAGAACTAGATTACTTGTTATCGATACCAGCTCAATTTAACCTCAACAAAGACGATGAGAATCCGCTGAACCAACTTCGCTTACGGGTTAATCCTAATAATGCGGGCCAAAATCAATTGGTCGAAGCGGCTATTCAACGATCGATAACGAGTTCTCTAATCCCAGAATCTACTAAGCTGGCTCCCTTTCCTCTCGCTGTGGAAAAGCTTGAGGTTTCGGAACCCCGATATTTCGATGTCGTGTTACTTGGCCTGGTAGGTCTGGGCATTATGACCAATTCTATTATCTCAATCGCCGTAAAAATAAGCACCTACCGCAACCAGTCTATTCTTAAGCGGTTGCTTGTCACTCCGCTTCCTATTTGGAAATATTTCGCCTCTGAAATCATAGCCCATCTAGCCTTGGCTCTCGTCCAAGCAGTGATCATATTAGGAGTCGGCATCGTGATCTTTGGGGCGAGATTACCCGGTAATTGGCCTGGATTGTTTATAGTGATCTTATTGGGAAGCGCCGTATTTCTTAACATCGGTTTTTTGATGTCTGCATGGGCCAACACTCCATCTGCAGCATCAGGAATGGGTAACGCTATAGCGTTACCCATGATATTCCTTGCAGGAACTTTCTTCTCAACCGCCTCATTACCATGGATACTGCCATATTTAGTTGAAGCTTTACCTTTAACACCTATGTTATCGGCTATGAGAGAAGTAAGTTTAGAAAATGCATCTATCATAGAAGTTTGGCCACAAATTTTAATTCTATCCGGCTGGATAATAGCAACTGGATTAGCTGCAATTAAATTTTTCCGATTCAACTAAACCTAACAAATCATTCAGTCATCTGATAAAGTTCACTGGTAATAATATGGGGCATCGATCTAGATTTTTAAGTTTATTACTGCAAGGATAAAAGGCGGACTATCATACTTGGCCAGAATAAATTTCCAATCATTTTAATTCCCTGCCTATTAATGTTAGTAGCTTGTAATGCCAACGAACAACAAAGAAACGAAAAAGATCTGGAAATCAGAGGAATGATCTTAGAAGTGCATGCCCGGGATATCTCGGAAATAGAGTCATTTAAATTGGCCGGCGAAGATGGTTCGGAATATAATTTCTCCACCAATGGCTTTATTGGCTTCACCCCGTCACACCTTCTTGAACATCAAGCATTAGGTGAACCAGTTTCAGTAAAATATATTGACCAACGCGGAGTTTTGTTGGCGCTAGAATTAACCGACTAGAACATCATCCATTTGATATCCATTTCAGCTCACCTAGGACTGAACGTTCGCTTCAGAACTTATGATCAGGATTCGAAAACGAGAGTCACAAGAGAGGCTTTAGAACGGCCTCTAAAGCCTCTTCAGGAACAAACTGATCATATTTAGCTTTAACGACTCCATCTTTCCCAACGATAAAAGTCCAGGGTTCACTCGGCAAGCCCCACTCCTTCACTGCAAGGACCAAATCTCCTCCGGGACGACCGCCTTGCATTAAATGTGGATTCTCAAAGGCTTCTACATGAATGAAATTAACTCGCCCTTGATAACGATCTTTCAGCCTAGTTAAAATTTCCAATTGTGGCCCACATGTAGCACTAACACAAAAAGCAGGAGTGGCAAATACGAGTACCAGAGGTTTATCCTCCTGCAAAGCAGCATGAATCGACAGCTGGTAAAAATCTACATCAGGATCAGGATCTGAAGAAATCATACTTATGTTATCTACGTCAGTCGCGGTTAGGGTGACACTCGGCGGAGCCGCGGAACCCAAAGCTGGAGTAGATGATTTTTCTGCGACCTTTACAGCGGCCCTTGCCTCAACTTGAATTTGATCCTGAGTAGTTGCAGTAACATATAATTCCCACAAACCCGGATCAGTTTCAGTCCCTTCCCCTGATACAGTAAAGCTCAGGTCAACGACGTAAACACCTCGTTCACCAGGAGGAGGCCAGCGTATAAAATCCGCTGTACCTGAGTCTATTGTCTCACCATGAGTATCTCCAGGGGCAAAATAAACGGCGTCAACAGAAGCTTGGTCCGCCCGAATCGGCATTCCGTCAAGATCAACCAGGCCAAATGCGACTCTATTTTCTCCTACTGCTAAATCCTGACTAACTACTATAGCGCTAAATATAGGAGTATCCGTCCCTGTTGAATCAGCTAGAGGAGCACACGACAACACGAACAACACCGGGACTACGATGGAGACCTTTATCAAGTTGGTCGAGTAGTTAGCGGCAGTCCTACATACCTGGAAACCGGCTTGTCTAACCTGGTCAGCCACTATTTTAATAATATACACCTCGACCGGCACCACCATCGACACCGATAGTCTGACCGGTTATGGCACTTGATTGGGTGGAACAAAGAAAGACGATTAAATTGGCAATATCTTCTGGCTCAACCATACGTCCTATAGGAATATTGGCAACTGTCTGATCCAAGATATCTTCAGGAGAAACTCCTTCCATTGCGGCTCGTTCCTCAATCAAGCCCATTTGGCGTTGAGTCCGTGTGCTACCCGGATGTATACAATTTACTAATATCCCATCGGCCGAGACATCATCCGCTAGAGCTTTGCTAAAGTTGGATATACCAGAATTAGTAACCCCTGATCCGGGATTAGTTGCACTAGCATTTCGCGCACCCATTCCACCTATATTTACAATCCGTCCGCCACCCTTACTTTTCATCGAAGGAATCACTTCCCTAGCACACCGGATATAACCCAACACCTTTGTATTGATATGGTTCATCCACACGTCATCAGCCAATTCACTAGCTCTGCCGGATGTGGAATTAACCGCATTATTGACGAGGATATCTATCTCACCCAGAGCCTGAACAGTTGAAAAAATTAGCATTTTTACGTCTTCTGCGCTGGTCATATCAGCCCTTATAGGAATGATCTGAGAACCAGTAGCGTCCTTGACCTCTCTGGCTGCATTTTTTAACTCATCAAGCCCTCTAGCACATATAGCAACATTCGCACCCTGTTGAGCTAATGCCAAACAGGTAGCTTTGCCGATTCCCATGCTACCCCCAGTAACCAAAGCTACTTTATTC
>CAJXEF010000111.1 GCA_913052545.1 uncultured Chloroflexota bacterium | reverse complement strand
AATTTAAAAAAGATCAAACCAGATATCATATTGGTTTCAAACACAGGGTATGGGCATGGTGAAGGTCCTTATTCAAGTTACCCTGCCCAAGCTACTACTCAAGAGGGGACACATGGTCACTGTTGGGTAACAGGTTATGAAGGAGAAGAACCAGCAAAGGCAGGGCGATCTTTCGTAGACTTCCTTTCTACATGGACCGGTATCTTCGCCATAGGTGCTGCCTTGCGTTACAGATCGCGTACAGGCAAAGGGCAATGGATAGATATAGCGATGTATCAGGCTGGGGCAATGTTTCTCTCTGAATATTTGATGGATGCGATTTCAAACGGCAGAGAGGGGGAACGAATTGGTAACAGGCACCCTCATCGTATACCTCAAGGTTGTTATCCTGCAGCTGGTGAGGATCAGTGGATTACTTTGTCGGTGGGTAATGACGAAGAATGGTTAAGTTTGTGTGAATTAATGGGACAACCTGAGCTGGCCAGAGATACTCGGTTTGAGGATGTCATATCTCGATACCAAAATTACGATGAATTAGATGTGGTGATTCGAGAATGGACCCAGACTTTTGATAAATATGTATTAATGCATATGTTACAGGGCAAAGGTATACCGGCAGGTCCTGTATTAACTGGCCAAGAAGTGCATTTTGATGAGCATTATCAAAGCCGTAATTTTCTTGAAAGAGTTACCTATCCGGAAGCTCGCAATATAGGGACTCGCTTATTGATGGGCAGACCATATAAATATTCTAAAACTCCTATGAAGATCCGAAAGCCTGCCCCATCGTTTGGAGCGGAAAATGAATATTTATTAAAGGATTTACTGGGTTTGTCGGACGACGCATATGACAAACTAATCGAACAAGCAACTATATCATCAGTGCCGTTAAGCGGTGATCCTGCTCCTAGGATTGATCCTCAGCAATCCGTGAAAGAGGGGCTTCTTGCCAGTTGGGATCCAGACTATAGGGATCATCTAGGCATTTCTTGACACTACTTGTTACCATGGATAAGCTGGATCTAGAAGGGGCCAGTAGCTCAGTGGTAGAGCAATCGGCTCATAACCGATTGGTCGCAGGTTCGAACCCTGCCTGGCCCACCACAAATTTCCATGGGGAATGTTTAAAGCCCTCTGTAAATGGAGGGCTTTTTTAATGGTGCTAGACAGGGTAATCGATTAATCCGTCAGTTGAATCACCGGAGCTTAATTTGTCGCTATCAGTTTTAATTGAATTGCTTATGGTCGTGGTCATAGCGGTTGTTTCCGTTAGTGCAGGGATATATATATGGGTAAGTTTACTGAACCAACCGGAAATTATTGACGAGCCACGTTCATTAAGGATTCCAAACTTGAACCAAGATTTATTAATTGGATTGTTTGAAAATTATCTTGCTTCAGACCCTCCGGATGGATTTTGCTTGGCAGGTTTATCTGGAGCTAACGATCACGGGCCTTTATGGTTATGGAGGAAAGAACGTTGGCAGGAACTGAGTGTTAAGTTTAAAGATGAAAGATGGGTAGTTAAGGCATCGGGTGTAGCCTGTGAGGGAGTTGAGACCTGGCAGGTCAACGATGTTACTGGTTATATCCAGTATCAAGGCAGTTCTAAAATCATTAAATAAATTAAATCTGTCGTTTAGCAACTAGCGGTATAAGGGCTTAAAAAAGCTGTGAAGAAAGTTACGTCCATGAGCCCATGAATGGATTCGTTTGACGACGGCATCGGGTATTTTCTCTCCTCTTCGGTGAGTAATGCGCATGGCTTCGTATTCTTGAAGTTCGGGTGGTTTATCTGCCGTAAATATCATTTCGCAACTTTCTGATTCGATAAAAAGTTTAAGTGACTCATAGCCCTTAATGGGTTTATTTGGTGGTTGGTATACATACAGCTCAGTTGAACCTATCAATTCGTCTAGATGATCGTTGCCGTTGCCTCTGCCCCCGCCTTGTCGGATATGGTCCCTGCTTATCCCGTATTTGGAAAGATCCTGGTTTCTCATATTCATAGAGATTCCTCTTGTGTATGCATGGGTTATATCTAGGGAAACAAAGCCCAACCTGTTCTGTTTGTTTCAGCGCGATAAAAGTGTCCATCGGTTGAAGTCACGTATAGCGTGGAAAGGTCAGGACCGCCAAAACAGCAGTTGGTAGGGCGATTACATGAAATAGGGTGGGTTTCAATTACTCGTCCTGTTGGAGAAAATACGTATATCATGGGACCAGGGCCGCCAAGTTCCCAGCCTGCTGTGGCTATTATATTTCCTTCAGAATCTAAGCACATCCCATCGATACCTCTGTGAATATTTGTATTGTCTTTGCCGAAAGCGTGTAGTACAGAATAGGTGCCTAAAGACCCGTCCTCTTTGATAGGGTACGCTCTTAACTCTCGGTCTAAATCAATCCTGTCACTGTTGCTTTCAGCCACATATAATGTGGTTTGATCTTCTGATACTAAAATTCCGTTTGGCATTGTAGTGTCAAATGTAACTCTGGTTACAGAATATGTGCCATCTGTTCTAGGATCTGCTCTCAATACAGATCTATTATCCAAATCTTCATGTTCTCTCGGATCTATATTGCCGGCGTTCCAGGGGTTAGTGAACCAAATGCGCCCTTGGCGGTCTACTGTGAGATCATTGGGAGTGTTTAACTTAATTCCGTCCACTTGATCGGCTACTGTCGTGGTTTTTCCATCTGTTCCAAATTTTACAATTGACCGCCCACCTGAGCAGCAACCATAGAGATTGCCAAGGCTGTCGTGAGCCAATCCATTAGTGTGGTTAGTATCTGCTCGATGCTCGGAAATCTTATTACTATCAGGATCGTATCTTAGGATTCTGTGAGATGGGATATGAGTAAATAATATATTGTCCCCATCCCAAATTGGACCCTCAGTTACTCCGCCGTAGGGGCGGGTAATCAGCTTAAATCTCCAACTCATAAATACTTCCTTTGATAATGATTTATATATATTACTACTTTAAGGTCCATACTCAATAGGACTAATTTCGGAACTGATCTTTTGAATCTTTACAAATCGATTGTAGCAGAATGGTTATTACAATAATAATGTAAGTATATATCGCATAAGACATACTGATTTCGTAGAATTATATCTTACTATTGACCTTTTTAAACAGGACTGTTACGGTTTTGGTGGCTCAATCCTTTGATGGGGCTAAACTTTTTTGTGAGGTAACACATGGGACCAACGATAAAAGCCCCTATAGGGCTTGCAAAATACATGTTATTGCTTATGGCAGTAATAGGGTTGTTTGCGGTTGCCTGTAGTTCGGCATCAGCTCCTGCTGAGCCGGCCAGTGAACCGGCAGCGAAAGTTGAGATGACAGGTATAACTCCGATTCCATCCGAACCAACTGCGGTACCTGCATACGACGCACCTAAGGCTGCAGCTGAGCCGACCGCGGCTCCTGCAGTAGTTACTACAACGAAAGATACCCTGACGTTGGTAACAAATGGTGAACCAGATCTTTTGGGAGCATGGTCACAGGGTTGTAGTGGTAACGTTCCAAGTCTTGTTTGTGAAGATCTTGCAAGTGATCCATTGACCTGGATTGATAGTACAACTTTCGAGGTTGTTCCATTGACCGGTGTTGAAAAATGGGAACAGGTAGATCCGGATCGATGGCGTTTTTATCTTCGCGAAGGGGTCACTTTCCACAATGGTGAAGCCTGGAATGCCGAGGCAGCCAAGATGGGAATTGATATGCACGGCGATAAGGAAACAAATGGTCACGGTACAGGATCCTTCGGATTCCATGGTGTCATCAGTGGCGAGGTTGTCGATGACATGACTGTCGACGTAGTATGCGAAGTAAATTGCCCAATACTGCCTCGCACGACTATATTCCTTAAATTTCAGGCACCTGGATGGTGGGCCGCTACAGAAGAGGGTACTCGAGATCGAACTACTATAGGTAATGGTCCTTACAAAGTTGTTGAATGGAGAGTTGGGCAGGAAGTAGAGCTCGAGGCCTTTGAAGATTACAAGCCCAATGATTCGTTTGACTCACAGGCTCCTGCTATCAAACATGTTTTCCAAGTATGGAGAGATGAAGAAATCGTTCGAGCTTCAATGATTGCTACTGGGGAAGCCGATCTAGCATTTGAAATAGGATTCGAAAATATTGATCGCGTGCCACGTGCGATTGCTGGAACCAATAACGAAGTCTACATCCTGGTTGCTGACAACATATGGCATCCAGAGTTGAAGAAAAAGAAGGTTCGTCAAGCGCTAGCGTTAGCGATCGATTGCCAGTCCATCGTAGATAACCTTTACAATGGCCTTCAAGAATGTTACGGAAATATTTCCCAAACTGGAACGGTCGGCATCACTGCGGAAAATTCCAAAGGTTACGGATATGACCTACCTAAAGCGAAACAGTTATTGGAAGAAGCAGGGTACGATCCAGCCAACGAAATCAGGATTCATAGTAGACAAGGTAGAGTTTTCCGAGATGTAGAACTTTGGGAATCAGTGGTATCTATGTGGTCGGAGATTGGTGTTAATGCCAGCTTGCAGATCTTGGAACCTTCGAAAGCTCGTGAGGCTAGAAGGTCTGGTTGTGGGCAATATAAAGGAGACGATGCACTGAATTGTTCTGATCAGGTAGCGCCGCCACCGATGCACACGTCTTCTCATTATTACGAGACAGCTACCTCTAATGAATCATTAGATATGCAACGCCAGCTCCTACTGAGAAACAGTTGTTTCAACGTAAATAGCCGTGTTTGTAATAACGTACCAGGATTTCAGGACATGATTGACGAAGCGATCGCAACTCCTCTCGGTGATGAACGAACCGCCAGGATGGAGAATCTAGCTACCATCATTCATGACGAATATTGGTTCCTGCCGATGTTCCAAGTGGTCACGGTATATGGATTGGCCGATAATCTGGAATGGACTCCTCGTTACGATCCTCGGACAAGGGTCAATACGATGAGTTTCAAATAGGTTATAGTAGCATTAAATAGAATAAGGCCCCGGTGTATACCGGGGCCTTATTTTTTCGTTTTTAAGAAACCAATTAAATGAGATTTACTTGAATCGGTGTGAACTGTGTAAGCGCCCACAGTTGGCTCATTAAAACCAAGTTTTGGTGGGCCTGGATGGACTCGAACCAACGACCTCGGTCTTATCAGGACCGCGCTCTAACCACCTGAGCTACAGGCCCCTTGAGTGCAGCTACATCCGAATTATATCAAGGTGATAGGAGGGTATCAAGGATCTTCATGAATTTGGGGGGTATCTCTAGGTATCTTACCCGGTGTAGAAACTGCGGTTTGACCCTAATAATTAGCTTATTTTTAACGTGGACGGTTGAGGCGGTTTAATAGAATAGCTTTCCGTCGGGACCTCCTAGATTCACCCCTACTTGAAATTTCAGGATTAGCTATGTCAAAAGGTGGTTGTAGCTCTTTTGGTAATTGTAAACTCCGGACGGGATAGTTAATAACTATCCCATCTTTTCTAAACCTGCTATGCAGATTTTGCATTACGGTAGTTTGCAAAAGAAAACTGGCTAATCTGTCCTTGGCTTGTAGAAAAACCCAGAAATTGACATTCGACTCTCCAAAGCTCTCAAATCCGAACCAACTACCATATTCTTTAACGGCGTTCGAATCTTTTTCAAGGATTTGGGACATTACTTCCTGACAGATGTTTTCAATCATGAAGAGATCGCTGTCATAACTAACACCACAAGTAAGGTAAAGATTAACTGGCGGGGCAGGTTTCTGAAAGTTAGTAATAATGGTCTCTGCAAACTTCGAATTGGGGATTACTACCATGTTATTTGTCCAAGTTTGTAGCCTCGTACTCCGCCAACTGACGTCCATTACATATCCCTCTACTCCTCCTTCAAGCTGAATATAATCACCGGTAGTAACAGCGCCTTCGGTCATTACGTAGGTTCCTGCAAAAAGATTGGCTAGGGTAGGTTGGAGAGCTAATGCCACTGACAACCCCCCGAGGCCTAACCCTGCTATTAATGGGCTAATGTTAATGTTAAGGTGGGCTAGGATCAGTAGACCACCGAGAGCGTAGATAAGAGCAATACTTACTCTGTGTATGAGTGGCACCAATCGTTGGTCTAAGTTAGTGCTTGTCTTGGGGGCTATAGTCTCTTCATACCATTTGAATATGTTTCCAACGGCTGATCCAACAGCTACTATCCCAAGGCCTAAACCAATCAGGCTTGCTATTGAGTTTACTATCTGTTGTTGGCTGGAGGTTAAATCTAATGGTATGGTTAATGCTAAATAGCATCCAAGTATAATTATCCCAACGGTCAGCGGTGCTTTCAGAGATCGGGTGATTCTTGTGTCTAAATCACTAGGGGTCCAATTGGTCAGACGAATTATGACGGGGAACAAGAGCTTGTTAAATATTAGCGAAAGAGTCAGAAATAGGAATAGAATCACTACGCTGGAAGCAAATAGCCATATTGAGCCGACTAGGCCAAAGTTTTCAAGAATAGAATCCATCTAGAACTAGCCTCGAATAGGTAATTACTTAAGACTTGTATAAATTATATCACTGGGCTGTCACACACTAGGGGTTTGTATAACTTTATACTGATTATTCGTAAATATATTGTGAACTTTCATCTATCCACTTAATGTTGATCAGAAATGAAAGAATCGTAAAATTAGACTCTGTACAATAGTATGTAGAAACAATGACTAGAGGAGTTTAAAGCTTTAACATGAAAGTCACTGAAACACTGGCACAATTTATAGTCGATACTAAATATGATAACTTGCCACCGGCTGTCGTGGAGGCGGCTAAGATTGGGATATTAGATGGTGTGGCAAA
>CAJXEF010000110.1 GCA_913052545.1 uncultured Chloroflexota bacterium | reverse complement strand
GAAGCATTGATGCTTACGTTAGTAAGTGTGTATGCAACACGACTAATCGGCGTCCCGGAGCCTGGTTTAATTGGGATAGTTTTGGCATCGGCCGCTATGGCGCCGAGATTAAATCAGATACTTGCACTTAACCGAACACGAATATGGAGCGCTGAAGGCAATGGCAGGCAGGTCAATCTAGAAAGCATAATTTCGGGACTGAGTCTCTTCATTGGTATGTTTATGGCATTCATGGTCATTGGGAGTATTAGCAGTGACTCGGTAATAATGGAGGATTTCAATTTCATAGTAACCCGTATTCAATTGGATACTAATACAGTGTTATCCCCAGAGAGATTTTCTCAAGGATCTAGCATATTTCAGCATAATCTTTCTGTGTTAATAACCTTGAGTGTGTTGTCATTCATATACAGGTCTCTGGGAGCTATGTTTGCTCTCGGATGGAACGCGGGAGTTTGGGGAGTGACAATAGTCCTGTTCATGGGTGGGGGGCGTGAGACTGAACTGAACACTGTTGTGTATGCGGCCATGATCCTAATAGCGATACTCCCTCATCTGATTGTTGAGGCCGCGTCATATTTAGTCGGCGCACTGGCCGCGATATTTCTTTCACGGGGACTTACTGTTTATAGGTTCAATGACACGAGGTTAAAGCGAGTTTTGTCTGCCGTCGGGTTCCTCTCATTATTCTCAGTCGGGTTACTTGTCGCTGGAGCGGTACTGGAAAAC
Source organism: uncultured Chloroflexota bacterium (assembly GCA_913052545.1). Next base: position 6,211 of record CAJXEF010000110.1, on the reverse strand, counting down.
TACATTCCAAAGTTAATACTAGAATCAATCTGATGATCGATTGATCTTAGAGAAGAACGTGTCCATTTTGTGGTGGCGTCGAAGTCGTCGGAATTGGGATACAGGATGGCGATCAAGAATAATCATGGCCGTCATTAATGCCAGACACGTTGTATTGGTGGTTCGATATATTTCGAATCATCTATGTAATAAAATAGAATTCAGAATGAGCTAACTTGCACTCTTGTCTACCTAGGAGATGTTTGGGCCTTGTCTGTCTGTGAATCATGCCAAAACCTAATTGATAACAACTGGATGTTTTGCCGGTTTTGTGGGTACCAGATTATCCATAAAATTCGATTCAATGATTTGATTGTAGCTGATATATACCAGTCGTTTTCAAATTTGATGCCTGAGGAAAAATCAACTAATGACGCGTTTGCTGTCGTAGTTGATTTAAAAAACCAATTCGATTTATTGGATCAGCATCTGGATATAGAATCACATCAAGTCGCTTTAATTCGAGGGAAGGATACTGATTGGTCTCACCTAACCCATGGGTTACATCACCTTGAATCAGTTCAAATCAATTCAATTGATTATTTGGTTGTTTTAGACACTGCTTCGCGTTCTATCGAATTTACGATCGATAATCTACTCTCAAAAGATCCACTACCAGTCACACTGGTATGCCAACTGGAACTGAAAATATCTGACCCTGAGACAATGGCAACGTGTTTAGAGTTTGAACCCCAGATACTTACTGTCAATGACATTAAACATCTCCTGTTGCCGGAAATAGAATCTCTTGCTAATCAGTTCTTTGATAAAGAAATTATTTCTGGGCCGTCTTATAACTCTAATCTCGCTAAGGAATTCGCCGGACAATTAATCCGGATCATTGCTCCTGTGAATCACCATTTTGGACTAGATATCAGTCAAGAGGTATCAGTAGGAATTTACAGGGAGATTTGGGCTGAAGACTCTGATAATTCAGTCTTAGACCTGATTTCATCAACCGGAGATACGTCTGGCGTAGTGGTATCGGAATTCCCGTCTATCTCTGGTTCATCTCTTCTGGCTTTAACCGAAGAAACTATCATCGCATATCCAGTCAGAAGAAGAGCATCCGTTTTAAATATATTACGGTTGAAAGTTATTTCGCGGCAATATTCGCTGTTATACGGAAGAGACCGATTGGTCGACTTGGTAGCTTCTATAGATCCAGAGCAACTTATATCTACAGACCTGATAGGCCAAATATTTGACTCTGTTCAAGGTTTTATTGGCGATACCGATAAGGCGAATGCTTTGCTAATTAAGCGCTTAGAGCTAGAGATAGAATACGAACGAATCCGGATTTCTCTTATCCATCAGTATGGATTGAGTGATGAACGACTTGTATTAGAAGATCGGAAATATGGAGTTGAAGTCCAATCTATTTGGGAAATCGAGCGGGACAAGATTCTGTTGTCGATTGATCATCGCCGAGAAATCCTGAATTCAGGTGATCGACAAGAACTTGAACAGCCAGTGCTGCCTCAACCGGAGATTAATACCAATATCGTTGATATCGGCCTTGAGTGGTATGCACGTTACAAAGAAATCAAACGGGAAGATTACGTTAGTCAAGCTAATTCTGATCTAGATATTCATCATAAACAAGGCATGATGGAGCTCGACAGAGAAGCCGCCGCATTAGCGATAAAATTAAGAGAAAAAGAGGAAGATCATAAGCGCAAGTTAGAAGAGATAGATGCCTTTTCAAAGGTGGGCATTGAGACATTGATAGCTTTTGCTGGTCCTGAACAAGGCGAGTTGTTGCTTCAACTCGCAAAGACTCGGTCTTTGCAAGGATATACGCCAGAACAGATTTTAGCGCTTCAAGGGGTCGATAGCCCCCAGATGGAAGGAGCTGTCCGAGAAATTGGAATGGCGTTAGCTGTAAACGGTAAAGAGTCAGAATTCTTAAGCTTTAATGGTTCACCCAATAGTCAGGATGTCGCAACCTTGAGCAGGACTATTGCCGAATCCATAGATACAGTTAGGAACAATCATCTAGTGGCTGGAGGCACTAAAAGATACGCGAATGGAACTACTAACTTACTTCCTCAAGTATCATCTGGCCATGAGACTATGACCATACTGTTCAGCGATATCAAAGGGTCTACCGAGATTACCGATAGAATTGGTGACAGAGCTGCCCAGGAGTTGTTTAGAGAGCATAACAACATAGTGAGAGAGCAGGTTACTACGTTCCAAGGTTATGAAATAAAATCTATGGGCGATGGATTTATGTTGGCATTTCCAAGTGCTCTGAACGGAATACTTTGCGCTATAACAATCCAGAAGATGCTACGGGAACATAACGAATCAAAGCAGCGAGAGTCTATCTTGGTCCGTATGGGCCTACATGCAGGAGAAGTGATTCGAGAGAACCAAGATTACTTCGGTAGGAACGTTATTCTGGCGTCACGTATATCCTCTCATGCGAGAGAGAATCAGATTCTGGTATCGTCCATATTGAAAGAAATGACCAAGAGTTTTACCGAGCTGGAATTCGAGACTCCTTTAGCAGTAACTCTTAAAGGACTTCCGGGCAATACGTTGGTCTATCCGGTGAATTGGTAGACATGCGCCTTCTAACAAATAGGCCGAACAAATTTCGAAGAGCTATGTAAAACATAGCTCTTTCGCTATATCGCTTATATATTTATACATATTCCAGTCAGAAATATGCTGAGATATTACAGGTATATATGTATCGGTGCCTTTATCTAAGATTGCGGCAAAAGGTGCACTGACCGGATAATCCACCGGGCAAAGAAATACCAGTTCTTGACTCTTCCGTTTACCAGTAGAGACTCTTATACGGCATCTTCCGTCTTCACCTTTGTTTACTTGGACGGCCAGATTTTGACCTTCTAACCTTCTTACTTCGTCACCTAATCGCTCTCTTCCTATTTGCGAATCGTACCAATATATTTTTAGTAAATCGTTAGTTACCATGCAATCGCCCTGGGTAATTGCCCAATCTATTCGATGGACAGAACCTTCGCGGATAACAAATGGAGATATCGTTACGGTGCTATTAGTTAATGAGCATATAGGCGTTAAGAGTTCATCTAACTCTATGTTTAAACCGGAGATTTCGTCCATAGCGTTTGCGATATCGCCCTTACTGGGAGTGGGGTATTCGATTGGGTGTTTGTGCCATAGACCGAGGTAATTTACACCGAAATATTCATGCAACAGATTTAGAGTCTGTTGGGCATAATCTGTATCTTTTGTGAAGTGGTGCTTAGAACTATTCCAAATCAAACCTGGTCCAGAACAGTGGGTTACGATCGTACTCGATGCAATCCGCGTACCAACAAGTATCCCTCCTGTTTCGTTTTCAGGGTTGCGTCTGCATTCAATTTCAATCGCTTCGATCACACCCTGTGAGATCGAATATTTATTCATGATTGCTTCTGTCATGTTCTTCTATAATCGGAATCATCCCACATGTTCGGCAATCCGGTACCCGGGGTACCGTCACGAAATATCTAGATAAAGGTGTGCCAAATAATGGCCCATCGCTCGGTTTAGCGGAATTGACCCAAATAATCATCTGGTCTTCCGGATTGTTGAAAATAGATATAGCTTCTTCATTTAAGGCAGACAGTGCTATTCTCACGTGTAAGTTAGCGATAAATCCTACGTCGATCCCTAGACCTGGTTCATGAGATATGTCAGATTCGTCTGTATAATCCCCTCCTAACGCTGCAGACATGGTTCCTGAAGTATTTGCTAGGCCATGCCGAACACATGCGTAACAGCCTCCATGATCTGGAGTTACAAGCACTACTTCTCCTGCGAATGCGCGCTCGTAAACTCCACCGTAAACGGCAGGAACTCGCTTGGATACGCATGCTTCATTAATCATATATTTGGACATTTCGTTATCCGTAGCCACAAATACGAGATCAACAGAATCGACAATACTTTCTAATAACTCTGTTTGTTCTGTGACATCTATCTCGTAACATTCAATAACGGCAGACGAGCTGTGTTGAAGAATTTTGTCCCGGATCGCTCGAGTTTTCCAACGTCCAACATCGACTAAACCACAAGCATGTCGAGATATGTTCTCTACCTGTAACCTATCAAAATCAACAAGAGTGAATGACCCCACTCCGGATTTAGCTAATTCGACTGCTCCAAACCCACCGCCGCTTCCAAGTCCGATGACAGCGACTTTTTTGTGTTGCATATTGGTTAAGTCGACTACAGGCCTTATTCGGTCAAAAGACCGCGATGGCTGACCTATAAGTTCTACAACACCCGGGGTTCTTGTTCGATCACTGGGGTTTAGGTAATAACCTGATATAGAATTCGGGAATTCTACGTCAACGGTCAATAATAAAAACGGACCCGGTAAATCAATCGAATCGAATATTGAGTCATCTAAAATCGAACCAGATGACGTACCGGCAACTAGGCAAGGTAGAAAGTTAGATAAACTGGGGTAAGGGTAAGTGTTATAAGAATCGATTATTTCTAGCCGGATATGTCCTTCATCGGGTCTAAATATCCCGATACATTCTGGCCAGAACTGTGCTGTTGAGGATAGGGGACCTTTACTTCGATCAACGAGTAGCGTTTGTACGCTCTCGGAGATTACCAGCATTAATTCAATAGAATCATTTGGTTCCATATAATCTTTCTATGTAGATGAAGCAAAATTCGTCGTGGGAAATATATGCAAGTAGGTTGATTCTCAACTTTATCAATAGGCGGGTGATATCTCCAATTCATCGGCTTCTGGGCGTGGCCAATCACCTGTTTCAAGCCACGCTTCGTAGCAGTGCAGCCAAAGAGATACCCACGACATCACTGTTGCTCCTGTCGTGTTGATTTGCCATGCTTTATCGTCTTTGTGAAACAGACAGAGATGTCCATCCGGATATATATGCCGGCTTCTCTCTATCTTAGGGTCTATAACATAGGCTTTCGGTGGTCGATATGGGAAAGCAGCGGGGTACGATAATCTCACCGAATACGATTTCCCCGACCACGTAGTTACTATCCCATTCCAGTGGGCGTTTTCATCTTTTGAGAATTCGAGATCCATATTTGGGTAGAAACGGCTCATTGCCTGTTTCTCTTGAACTAGCAACTGATTTTTCACCCGGTACCATTGTTTAGGAGATGCATACCACGTATTTTCTTTTATCGTAGCTACAGGGTGACCGTCTTTAGTTATTATCGAATCACCCTTGATCGTAATCTCGTCAGTACCGATCACAGTTCCCATCGAAATTGCGACTTCACCGCTTTCCATGGCTGCAACTACATTGGCCCATTGTTCTGAGCACCCAAGGCAAAGTTCACTATTCGCATTAGAGTGGTCATTACAAAATATTTTCAGACACTTAGGACATTTGGCCATATCATCTGATAAACCCTTTGTGTTGCACGTGGAACAAGTCTGAGTGCGCGATTCTACACAAAAAGAACAGAGCCTAAGAGTTTTGTCGAAGTGGTCAGTGCAGATAGGATCCCGGCCGCATTCTGGGCACCTGAATGATTTGTCTTGATATACTCGTTCGCCACCGTAAGCACAATAATCTTGTGAACTGGCGTTATTGTAGACATTGGTTACTCTGTCGCCTATCTCTACATTTGTCGCGCCCGAAGTTGAGGAATCTGTCTGCCTAGTCACTTTTAGGTCTATGGCGTCTTTATCGAGGGGTGAGGCGGGAGATTCCATTGCGGTGATCCCTGGAGCAGTTACCGATGATATGGAATTGTCTTCGATCATCTGTACGGGACCGCCGCATTTATCGCAAAATTTTTGTGCCTGATCCGATGGGTATTTAATATCGCAGTTACTACAGTAGAGCATGTGTCACCAACAGAGATTTCCCCACGACCCTTGTGTGATTATATAACAAGGTGGCTAAAGGAATAATTCCAACCTCAAAAAAATCTGATGCGTATGCATTATCGGTGACACGGTGCCTATTTTATGTGCTTGGTTCCACACGGCTAGCATCTTGAGATAGCTGTTATCGGGGTCTGATGGGCGAAACGTGTTAGACCATTCAAGAATTTGGATAGTCCACGATTCTCCAGGCAAAATTTACGAAGTCTTGCATCCTATTTTACTTTACTACTGGGTATGTACGGAAGTTGTTACTGTGGTCAACAGAATGTGATTTCGATCACTACGAACCAGTGACGGAAA
>CAJXEF010000109.1 GCA_913052545.1 uncultured Chloroflexota bacterium | reverse complement strand
AAATTAGGGAGGCCTACAATCGGGCTTTTAACGTTTCTAAAAGTGACCAGAGCCTAGCCCACAAAATTCGGCGTTCTTTTTCGGTCAACACACGCTTAAGCTCAGTCCTATAAGCAGTTACTGCCTTCCCTGCCAAAAACCCCCAACTGCCTGCTTCGTCTTTAAACCAAGAGATCACTTTATCTTTGTTATCGGTTATCACTTTGACAAGAACGCGGTCTAAATCGTCCAGATTAACCGAAGGATCGTCATAGAACCCTTGTATCACCCACCACCAACCGGACGAACTATCTCCAAAGCGTCACCATTTTCCAGTTTTGTGACCGCGTAAGAATCTTTCTTAACTACCTGCCCATTGTATCCCACCGCTACAAATTTTAGGTTAACGTCAAAAGTAAGGAGGTAAGCCTCCAACGTGGTATCTTCTTCTACTTCTCTAGATTTACCATTCACTATTAGATTGATCATGTTCCAATTGCCTGCCTTTCAGCAAATCTCTTCTCAAACCACTTCTAACATATTCGCGATCAAGTTCCGGGCCGTTAGACAGGGGTCTGAAGAGGTCAGGATGCTGGATATAACTGCCACACCCTGAGCCCCTGCCTCTATTATCGATGCCGCGTTTGTTTCATTAATACCACCAATTCCGATGATTGGCAGAGAGCACGCAGAAGATATGCTGGTAACCAGAGCCGGCCCAGAAGGTTCTTCTCCTGGATGGGTTGAACTCGCAAACATAGTACCTACCAGTAAGAAATCAGCCCCCTCCCTTTCGGCAACCTTCGCACCATTAACCGAATGTACAGACCTGCCAACTAGGACATCGTTACCTAAAATAGCACGTGCTGAATGGGTTGAAAGAGCTTCTTCTCCTAATTGTACCCCATGCGCTAATGTCGCAGCTGCAACGTCAATCCGTTCGTTAATTAAAAGCAAAGTTTCCCTGGTCATCACTGCAGACAAGCGCATCGCTAAATCTGACAATCGTCTACCTGGTAGATCTTTTTCACGAAGCTGAACCATATTTACCCCACCCCGAACGGACTCACCAATCGCAGACAGCATTTTTTCGTCTCCAATCAACTGTCTATCTGTAACTAAGCAAAGGCAGGGTGACGGCAGAGCAAGTTTAGACACATCAACTGTTAACCGGCGTAGGTTGCGGGACATCTGTCGTGGGACTACTCGCCACAGCAGCCGTTCTTACAGGGATACGACCCGCCAAATAAGCTTGCCTACCCGCTTCCACCCCTTGTCTAAAGGCTTGTCCCATAAGCTTCGGGTTCTCCGATTGTGCGATTGCAGTATTAACCAAAACCGCATCAGCTCCCATTTCTAGAGCTTTAGCAGCATCGGATGGCACGGCTAATCCTGCATCAACGACTACTGGAATATTAGCCTGCTCTATTATAATTTTTACTTCTTCCACTGTGTGTATACCTTGGCCAGAACCGATAGCTGAGCCCAGAGGCATTACAGTTGCGCAGCCAACTTCTTCCAAGTTTTTGGCCAAAACGGGGTCCGCATGTATATACGGCATTACGATAAAGCCCTCGGAGACCAATTGCTTTGCAGTTTCTAATGTAGCAGCAGCGTCAGGGAAAAGATATTTGGTATCTGGAATAACCTCTAATTTAACAAAATCGGTTTTAGTGACTTCTCTCCCCAACCTTGCTACAAATAGAGCTTCCTCGACTGTCCCACAGCCTGCAGTATTAGGCAGGATATTGATGACAGACCAGTCTATATAATCCAAAATAGTTTTTTGGCTAGGATCATCAAGATCCAATCTCCGAATCGCTACCGTCACCATTTCAGTTCCAGAAGATTCAATGGCCTCTACCATATCTTCCATGGTCCGATATCGGCCTGTGCCCACTATCAAACGGGAACTGAACGACTTACCACCAATCACTAACTCATCTGCCATGATACCTCCTGGCAATCGGTACTAAAATAAACCGCCATGTTCTTTCCATGGCGGTTCGCTTTACTAATCTACATATTGTCCCAGTTTCATGTTATAAAAGGATTCTTGTAAAGCAGCGATTGTAATTATTATATCCGCGGTTAGCATCTATAACTAGATAACTCATCGTTCATTTGCACCAACTTTTGCGGCCTAAGTGGGCGAAGCTTAGCACCGGCCAAACTGTAAGTCAACGGATAAGAAACGTATGTTTATTGGAGATACATAATTTCAATGCTTGTGAACTCTGATATAACGATGACTTTGGCATAGCAGAACTTCTTCTATTCACTCCGCAGTTTTGGATCCAACCAATCTCGCAGCAGATTGGTGGTCGTACCCAGATGTCCAACAAAATCCACGTCTATTTCGAGCCGCAACGCAAGCTGTAATACATTAAACCCAAAATCTACAGGCCCTAACCACACAATGAGACCGGCCACATCGAATGGTTTTTCCAAATATATGGACACAAGCATTTCGAGAGAGAATCGACAAGCCTATCCAAATATGTAGTAGAGCATGCGACATAGATATTTGACGCGTTACCGGCATGCGAGTCGCTAACGTAAACGAAATGTTTTTTCGGATGAAGGTCTTTATTAGATAAATATAGAAAACCGGCAAGCGTTGATATGAAAGAACAAAAGGTAATCTTTTCTTCTTTCATATCCTGATTCCACTAAACCGCTATTTTATATCTTCAGACGCTGTTACTTGTAAGGTGACGTTATAACCATCCGGATACGTAGTGGTGTGGCCTTGCCCTGTAAGGTCCTCAATTAATCGGACATCACCAGGGCTAAAAGTATGTGATGAGCCATCTCCCAACCCTATGATGGTCCTCCCTACGACTCCGACCTGCCATCTTCTACGCGGGGCCGGATGATAACCAGAGAAATGTCCCGGTTCTCTGTTTGAAACACTGAAGTTCATACTTGATCCATCGAGTTTAATATCCTTAATGAAATCTTCAGATAACTCCTCTATGTGGCTTTGTCCATCCTCGCCACTATATAACCTATAAACTCCCATTCGATCTAACTCCATTGTGTTATTTTTGCTTGCGTCGGCAATGAAGACCTTTGACATTATTAGGAGAATCGTCCAATAAGGTGTTTCAGTGCCCCCTAATTACCGGCGGAGTTTAGCATAGGCAGGCTATTTTAGACATACACATTTCTAGGATACCGGATGTACAGAATCCGATGAGAAACTGTATTTAATATCGTTATTTGAGTATGATTGCCCGGTCTCTGTCGTTGCAATTTGCGTAAAACTGGGTTCCACGGAATAAATGCATCCGCAAACCAAGAAATCAAACCCTGACAAATAGAGAGGTTTCCAAATGCGTAATATAGACATACACTCCCATCTTTTGCCTCAATGCATGTGGCAAGTTTTAGATGCAGGGCATGAATGGTATGGAATGAAGTACGGATCCGAAGATAAATCTCACCTCTGGGTCAGAGAAGGCCGTAATGGACGGATTCATCCCAAAGTGAGATTGAAACCTGAAGACCGTATCCAAGAAATGGACTCTATAGGAACTGATTTACAAGTCGTATCTGTACATACCCCAATCTTTGGGTATCATTTATCACCGTCAGACGGATTGGCCCAATCACAGGAAGTAAACAATGAAATATCTTCAATGGCTAAGAATTGGCCAGATAGATTTGCTGGCATGGCTACATTACCAATGCAAGACGTCGATGCCTCAATTAAAGAATTGGAGAGAGCTGTAAATATCCTTGGGTTAAAAGGCGCAGAATTAGACACCGTAGTTAATGGAAAGAATTGGGATGAACCGGAATTCTTGCCCCTATTTAAAGCGGCCGAATCATTAGGTGCTGTTTTATTCTACCACCCCAATCCACAGCACAATCTGATGGCAGAACGTACAACAAGGTTAAATATGCCTAATAGCCTTGGTGTCCCCATGGAAGATGCCCTCATAACAGCAACCCTGATCTGTAGTGGGATCCTAGAGAAATGTCCCGACTTGAAAGTTTGTATAGCTCATGGCGGAGGACCTGCCTGTTATCTCATGGGAAGGATCGATAGGGGGTGGCGGGGAAACACATCTGAGCAATATACTTCCAGCCCCCCCAGCAGCTACCAAAGAAATTTATATTACGACTGTGTAGTCATGAGCGAGGCAACTTTACGGTTTTTAATCGACCAGGTTGGGCCTGATAGGGTAGTCCTCGGGAGCGACTGGCCTTTCGTTCCCTGGGATCCTAATCCAGTAGGATGGATTCAGGGACTCAGTAGTCTGACTCAAAATGAGAAGGATTTAATTCTGTTTAAGAATCTTGAGGAGCTCTTGAATCTGGGTTAACAAAATTCAAGGCGTCGGTTCCGCAATATATAAACTAGCAATGTATAAAGACAGGGGTGCTGACGTTTTTATACAGAGCTATAATACCAACTTGTTGTCAGATTCAATATTACAAACAATCGAGCTTTACGGAATACTATTATCATAATTCGTATTCTTTCAAATCCGGGGGGATGATAAACTGAGCACCTGTCACGGATTGCACTTCTTCGACACTCCATCCTGGAGCGATCTCTAGGAGTATTAACCCATCAACTGTGGGCTGCATCACGGCTAAATCAGTAACAATCAACGAAACACAAGCCTTGCCGGTGATTGGATAATCACATTCCTCAACTATTTTCACGTTATCATATCTGTCAGTATGCTCCATAGCCACTATGACCCGCTTGGCTCCAGCAGCCAAATCCATAGCACCTCCGATATTCCCAACTCCTCTTTCAGGAAGCATCCAATTCGCGAGATCACCTTTAGACGAAACCTGATGGGCCCCTAAAACCGTGACATCGACATGTCCGCCTCGAATCATAGCGAATCCTTCAACTGAACTAAAGAATGACATGCCGGGAACTGCTTGTAAGAATTGTCCTCCCGCATTAATCAGATCAATATCTTCCTCACCTTCATCTGCCAATGGCCCGCAATTAAGAATGCCGCTTTCACTATGATAAAAAACTGTACTTCCATCTGGCACAAAACTGGAGACAAGAGTAGGAATACCGATACCCAAATTCACGTAACCACCATCAGGCAACTCTTTGGCGACTCTCATCGCTACCACTTCCCTTCCTAATCGTTCCTTATCTACAGTCATATGCAAATACAACCTCTATAAAGTTTACACGACAGTCTTTGCTATTCGTACGCTGAAAATTCCTCCGGGCGCCTTACTACCCGACTCACATATATACCCGGAGTCACTATCGATTCGGGATCCAATTCTCCTGGTTCTACGATTTCATCTACTTCTACAATAGTGATATCAGCTGCCGGAGCCATAACGGAATTAAAATTTCTAGAAGTTCCCTTGTAAACTACGTTACCCGAAGTATCAGCTTTATAACCTCTTATAAGGGCGTAATCCGCTCTGATACCCATCTCCAGCAAAAACTCTTTCCCATCGATAATCTTACTTTCCTTACCTTCACCTATTCTAGTGCCAGCTCCCGTGGGAGTATAAAATGCGCCTATACCGGCACCACCAGCACGAAGCCTTTCTGCTAACGTCCCTTGCGGCACTAATTCTAATTCTACATCTCCTTGTTTGTAAGCGATCTCAAATGCGCTCGGTCTAGAAGCCGAGGGAGATACGGGATAAGACGCTATCGCTTTTCTGACCTGTTTATTTTCGATTAATATGCTATGGTCAATCGCAAGCCTACCTGGTGGTGTCCCAAAATTTACTACCCTTGCTATTCCGGCAGTGTTACTGACAATAGTTAAATCCTTAGATCCGTGATCTCTCAGAGCGACAAGCAAGTAATGTGCCATACCACCTGGCCCTGCAAAACCATCAATCATAACGGTTGAACCGTCCTCTATATCCTTAACGGCATCAAGACTGCTCATGTACACTTTACTTTTAGAGGTAACCGGGAGTTGAGAAACCTCTATTTCTTTAACACTTTCGTTAACCATCAACGGACACCCCGTTAATACACGTACGTCATCTGCACCCCATCCAGGAGCTACTTCGTCCAATCTTAATCCCGTCTCATGTACAGATATAACTGCTATATCTGTAATGATCAGACTTACATTGGAAATACCATCAACAACACCATAGCATTTATCGACTATATTGGGATTTCCCTCAGCATTTAGATGAGTCATGATGGCTATAGTTTTCTTGCATCCTTGAACCAAATCTAAGACGGAACCAGGAGCATGGATTCCGGTTGTTTGAGCAGTAGTCCAATGAGTGAAGCTTCCTGTACTATCTACTTGCCCTGGTTCTATTACCGCAAAATCAACATGTCCTCCACGTAACATCGCACCAAGCTCATCAGTACTGATAATTGATGCTCCAGAACACATCGACACATTATTGCCGTTAGAATTCAAAAGCCCTGACTCATCCACGCTGTCCGATTTCTCCCTGTATCCATACGCACCATTATCAGACATCAATTTGAATCCGCAATTTGAATCCACTAATTCTGCCAAACTACATGGCATCCCTGGTCCTAGACATATTGTATGACCTGAATAAAATTCTTTTAGCGTCCTGCCAGCAATTTCCGTTGTAGTTAACTTATTTAATTCCATGATACGTTTCTCACGATATAAACTTGGATATGTTAGGCCGGAATATCCGGTCACCAGACATCGTCGGCGTGATGAAGCTTTTATTTAGTTCGAACTATCCTGTTTACGAAAATCCCTTGAGTTATAATATATTCAGGGTCAAGTTCTCCGGGTTCACAAATTTCCTCTACCTCCGCAATACAAACTGCAGCAGCCATAGCCATTACAGGCCCCCAATTTCGACTAGATCCTCTGTAAATCAAATTGCCTAGTGTATCGCTCTTTCGGGCCTTTATAAACGCGAAATCAGCACTTAACGGTTGTTGTAAAATGTATTCTCTACCATCTATAAGCCGTTTCTCCTTGTCTTGCTGAAATCTCGTTCCAACCCCTGTTG
>CAJXEF010000108.1 GCA_913052545.1 uncultured Chloroflexota bacterium | reverse complement strand
AATAAATGTATTCCTTCCCCCACAGGACCCAATTGATCGATTAAAGCTTCTGGGACTAAAACCTGGAAGATTAACCCTGATAAATTGATATGAATCCATTCGTCGCTAATTTGCTCTAGAGTCCCTCTTACACCAGCAATCACACGTTAACGTTCCTGACCCGGTACGATTTCACGAGAGAGAACATCCCTGGATTGGCTTTGGGAAATATGACAGATCGCGATTGCTAGAGCATCAGCCGCATCTGAATCTGGATTACTACCTAGGTTAAGCAAGCTACATACAGTCTCTTGAACTTGTAACTTAGATGCTCCACCGTAATCCACAATTGATTGTTTAACCTGAGTTGGTGCATAGCGAAGAACTGGTATTCCTTGGCTGGCAGCTCCTATTAAGACCAAGCCCTGTGCTTGACCGATAGCCATGGCGGATTTTGCATACTGGCGCTCTCCCCGTCCAACAAAGGGTTCTTCAACAGCAACTACATCTGGACTAAAAATGTGTATCAAATTTTGTATGTGCGTGTACATTTGGTAAAGCCGGTGTTCAATTGCCATAGATCTGGGTAATCCGATGACCCCGTAGTCCTCTGCCCGTATTGGAGGACCGATCCCCACCAAACCGTACCCCATCTTAATCGTGCCCGGATCAATCCCTAGCACTAACATAAAACATCCACTTTAAGAGTTGTCTTGGTATTTTTCTAGAACTTCCAATGAAAAGTCAGCATTGGTAAAAGCTTTCTGTACATCTCCTAGATCTTCAAGGTTATCTAAAAGCCTCAAAGTCTGTTCCGCGGTTTTATCATCGAGAGAAATCGTAGTTTTAGGAACTAGGGAGATATCCGAAGACGCAAAGCTAACACCTTCCACTTCTAAAGCTTTCTGAACTGAAGATAAATTGTCAGGTGTGGTCTGAACCTCTAAAATACCATCTTCGTGTTTTACATCGTCAGCCTCAGATTCAATGGCGACTAAACTAAGTTCGTCGGCCCGATCAGGATCATCTATCTCGATGGTCAAGACGCCTTTGCTTTCAAAATTCCATGCAACGCAACCACTCTCACCCAGATTGCCACCACCTTTATTGAAGGTAGAGCGCACATCCGAAGCCGTCCGGTTACGGTTGGTGGTTAACGCTTGCAGCAATATCGCTCCTCCACCTGGCCCATAGCCCTCGTAAATTACTTCTTCAAATTCCTCTATGCCTTCCCCTCCCTCGCCAGTAGCCCTTTTTATAGCCCTGTTGATGTTATCGACGGGCATATTATTATTACGGGCTTTATCAACCGCCAAACGTAATCGGAAGTTCATGTCGGGGTCGCCACCACCGCCTTGTTGGACTGCCAGGGCTATGTCTCTAGATAACTTCGTAAAAAGAGCCCCCCTTTTTACATCGTTTGCACCCTTCTGCCTTTTTATAGTGGACCATTTAGAATGACCAGACATTCAAACCTCCGTAAAAAAAGCGTTCTAGCCTTAATTGGGATTTCCTCCTTGATGATTATAATGGAGATGCTCAAACTACACCGATGATTGTTACCACCGAATTCTAGCATCCGGGAATCGCGAGGGTCAAAATGCCTATCTGAGGCCCTCTATCAGGTTTACGATCATTTTACCGTCCTCCAGATTAATTTCCCGTATAACCTGGGATATGGCCGGTAGTAATAGTTCTTGGCCTTCACAGTCAACTAAATAGACGTCGTTACTGCCAGTTTGGATTATTTCTTTGATGGATCCCAGTTCATCGCCATTTTCAGTATAAACATTCAACCCTATTAGCTGGTAATGGAAAAATTCATTTTGGTCAAGGGCGGGAGAGGATCTCCATGACGATCTAACCCACTCACCAGTTAAATCTTCTACTTGTCTCGCCGACTGCAGGCCACTCAATCTTAGGACCAACTGATCCTTACGGAGGGGAAACGAATCGATAATCTCATGGCTTTTATTGTGGATAAATAGGACATTCCCCGGTGAAAACCTAGTTGGAACATCTGTAAACGATTTAATCTTTACAGCACCATCAACACCATGTGGTCCTAGTATTTGACCTACATCAATTAGTTCCGAATGATCAGTCATAGAGGGTTATAATTACATGAGGGATTATCCGAAGATATACTGCCGTATTTACACAATTTCCAGAAGAGCACGCGTCCCATCTTTAACAGCCGCTATTCTTAATATCAGTCTCATCGCCTGTGCGACTCTACCTTGCCTACCTATCATCTTACCCTTATCCTCCGGAGCTACTTCTAACCGTAGAATAACCTGATTACCCTCAATAGTTTCAGTGACCACTACCGCATCAGGATTACTAGCCAGCGACTGAGCCATGTATTCGATAAGTTCCTTCATCCGGTACTAACCTTATCGTATATGCCATCACGTTCGAGAATTCGTTTTACGGCATCTGATGGCTGTGCTCCTTGCTTGAGCCACGCAATCGCTCTATCCTCTTTTAAAGTGACAGATGGCGGATCCGTCATAGGATCGTATTGGCCAATCCATTCCACGTAAGCCCCATCCCTCGGCGCCCGCGAATCAGCAACAACTATCCTATAGGATGGGTGACCCTTTTTCCCGACTCTTCGTAAACGAATTCTTAACATTCCCTGTTCCTTAGTATATGGATTTTCATTTTCGTGACATACTATGTTATAAGTCTATGTCCCTTCTGGAAAGTGTTACTGCCAAGAATGGCGTAAGCGACTCTGTAGGACCATTATACCTGAATAATTGCACAAGAGTTAGGGGAGGCTCACTTTTACCCGGAGTATTTTTGATGGATCCTTTAACGGGACTGTATTTTGTTGGTGTTGATATGGAAATACTGCATTAAAAAGAGATCGGGCCCAGACATTCTCATTTGGGACACCGCCTTAAGGATACACTGGGTTCCAGGGGCGATGGTAGACATTGGCCTGGGCCCGACTGACGGGTCTAGTATGTTAACTGATGAAGTTAGAGATTGGCCACCCCGTCGTGTCCAGACTGATGTCTACCATCGCCCCTCTGCGCTAAACTATCTTCCATTCGCTATCACCTCCTTCATTTAATTTTCCGCCAAGCGGTTGACTAATTCTAGCAATTTAAATAATTTGGTGTCAAGATTAATTATCGTCTTGTTTTTGCATTTCATTGTTTCAAAACGCCTAAAGGATAACGCGTAATGATAAAAGTGGTATTTATGGGCACTCCAGATGTTACTGTTCCCGTGTTACATGATTTAAATCACAACTCTGACAATGACTTATTGGCGGTCTATACCTCTCCGGATAAGGAAAGTGGGAGAGGTAGGGCTATCACAATATCTCCAGTAAAAAGCTATGCCATGGAACATGATTTAGACCTTAAACAACCGGTAACGTTACGAAACCCTATTGTTCAACAGGAGCTGTCCAAACTCAGTCCCGATGTAATCATCGTGGCCGGATACGGCAGATTTTTGCCGCCGGAGGTGCTGAGAATACCAGCCTACGGGTGCTTGAACATACATCCGTCTTTGTTACCTCTCTACAGAGGACCTTCTCCGGTAATATCAAGTATATTGTCCGGAGATAAGTCTACCGGTGCTACATTGATGCTGCTAGACGAAGGGATGGACAGTGGCCCCATTATAAATCAGGCGGAAATAGATATTGAGTCGAAGGATACGGCAGAAAGTCTAACAAAAAAGCTTTTCACTTTAGGTTCTGGTTTGCTAACGAAGCATCTCAACGGCTGGGTATCAGGATCGATTGAACCGCGTCCACAGAACGAAGCTCTGGCTACCATAACCAGAAAAATTAACAGGGCCGACGGTGAAGTGAGCTGGACAACCTCTACAGGTAATTTAGTGAAACAATGCAGAGCCTTTACTCCGTGGCCCGGTTTATATACCCATTGGAACCACAAATTGATAAAATTCCATGAGGTAGGGTTACCGAAACAAATGCCTTCGATTAAATATGACCCGGGTAAAGTCATCCGTCTGGAGGATTCTGAATTCTTGATCGGAATCACAACCGGGGACGGGGTGCTAGGAATAAAACGATTGCAAATTGAAGGGAAGCCACCTACATCAATCGATCAGTTCATCTTGGGCTACCCCGCATTTATCGGGGCTGAACTCTAAACCTTCTAGATACAATGTTACTTAGCGCCATTTATAATTGTCCATTCGTTAGGTAAAATATCGGGACATACGTTTCTATGGATTTATTCAATGGTCAATTAAAATTAATTTGGAGGCAAAGATGAGCGAAATCCCTTCAGAAGCCCAAGTCTTAGAATGGATGTCTTCGTTAAGCAATTGGGGTCGTTGGGGGGAAGAGGATCAAAAGGGTTGTTTGAACCTGATTAGTGAAAGCAATCGATTAAAAGCGGCAGCTCTTGTTAAAGACGGCAGCACGGTGAGTTGCGCAAGACCGATTACCACAGAAATTCAACCTGACACGAGTTTCCAAGTCCAACGATACATGGTCGACAGCGGGGAAGGCAGGGAAACAGACCCCCCGGAGCGACGCCTTGTCAGGAGGGGAGCATCGGAATTCATAGGTATGGTATTTCATGGGCAAACCATAACCCATATTGACGCGCTTTCTCATTACTCATGGCAAGGTAAACTTTATAATGGCAAGCCCGCTAATCTTATTACATCTCGAGAAGGTGCCCAAAGCCATTCAATCGAAGTCGCTTCACAAGGTATAGTGACGCGGGGAGTACTCCTTGATATACCATTACTTAAAGGAAAGGATTGGCTGGAGCCCAACGAACCGGTAATGCCTGAAGATTTGGAAGAAGCGGAAGGACTCGAGGGCGTTAATGTGGATGAAGGGGATATACTTTTGGTCCGAACAGGAAACTACAAGATGCGATTAGAAACTGGACGAGTCCCAAACACTCAGCCTATGACTGCATGTCAAGTTGCCTGCACGCCCTGGTTCAAAGAGCGAGGGGTAGCTATGTTGGGAACCGATACCTCTAACGATATCAGGCCTAGCCATTACGCTACTGTGACCGCTCCTTTGCATACCGTATCTTTGGTGACTTTAGGTATGTGGCTTATTGATAACGCGAACTTAGAAGACCTTGCAGACAAGTGCCGTCAACTTGGCAGGTATGAATTTATGTTGTCATTGGGACCACTTATCATGCGTAACGTTACAGGAAGTCCGGTAAATCCGATTGCCATATTTTGATTTCATCCTAACATTGGGACAACCTTGGTATGCACCTACCTAGCTATATGCTAAACTCCTCCAAAGATCAAATAAAATGGGAGTTAAGTAAAGACTTCGAGAGTGAGCACTAATCCTACGGCTTCGAACATAGCTCTTTCCAAAATTTCGGAATGTTCAACTTCAGGGCAGTCGATGAACTGCGAAACATCTGCTTTGCTTTTGGATATCAATGGACAGGATATCTTTGAACTCTGCCAGCTGTCATCGAAAATCAGAGACCAAAGGAACCAGCGAATTGTCACTTTTTCTCCGAAGGTCTTCATACCTTTAACTCGCCTCTGTAGAGACATCTGCGGATATTGTACGTTCAGGCAAGAGCCTTCTAAACTAAGCGACCTTTACATGTTGCCAGACGATATACTCGAGGTCGCGAGACAGGGACAGAACCTAGGATGTACCGAAGCACTTTTCACCTTAGGAGAACGTCCGGAACTTAAATATCCTGAAGCCAAGCAATGGCTTGAATCCCATGGATTCAAAAGTACTTTGGACTATCTAAGGTTCGCTTGCGAGTTAGTCTTAAAGGAGACTACTTTATTACCACATGCTAATCCGGGAACAATGAGTCATAGGGAGATGGAAGATTTACTCCCATTCAATCCATCTATGGGTTTGATGCTGGAAAGCACTAGTGAAAAACTTTATCAACTTGGTGGCCCACACGTTTCAGCTCCAAGTAAAAGACCTACTGTGCGTTTGAAAACGCTAGAGATAGCTGGCAAATTAAATATACCGTTTACTACAGGTATACTTGTCGGGATTGGTGAAGATCGTGCTGATCGGATTGATTCGCTATTAAAACTGCGCAAGATCAATAATACTTATGCTCATATACAAGAAGTTATTATTCAAAACTTTCGATCCAAACCTGAAACACCTATGCACGAATCTCCAGACGCCTCGAGTACTGAGATGCTTTGGACTGTAGCAGCAGCTAGGATATTGCTTGGACCTGAAGTGAATATACAAGTACCGCCAAATCTAAGTGCTGACAACTACGAAATATATTTAGATGCCGGGATTAATGATTGGGGAGGTGTATCTCCTCTAACCATAGACTACGTCAATCCAGAGGCCCCATGGCCTCAGATAGCAGATCTGCAGGCCCGTTCGCTTTCTAAAGGGTTTGAGTTGCGGCCCCGGCTGCCAATTTATCCCGAATTTTTCAATAAGAGTCATGTAAAAGAAAGTAAACTACTCCGAAAACACATTGATCAATTGATAGACTCACAGGGATATGTAAAAGGGGGAATAGCACGTTATGTCGGAACCGACTAGCGGAGATGGAACTAACCAACAATTGGAGCGGTTAATATCCCAGCTTGATAAACCTATAGCTGAAACCTTGAACCAAGCCTTGGAAGGGGCTGACATTTCAGTGAAACAAGCTACCGAATTATTCGAAACCACAGGTCTGGAGTTTAATGCTCTACAGCTAGCAGCTGACACCTTACGGCGTCAGACTGTAGGCGAAGTGGTAACTTTCGTAATCAATCGGAATGTAAATTTCACTAATGTTTGTATCAAACGATGTGGTTTCTGTGCTTTCAGTAGAGATTTTCGCGAAGAGGAAGGGTACTTCTTACCAGTAGAAGAGATCGTCAGAAGAGCTAAAGAAGCTTGGGATTATGGGGCCACTGAGGTCTGTATACAAGCCGGATTACCCCCTCAGATGGAAGGAGACCTTTACATAACACTTTGCCGGGCTATAAAAAAAGAACTGCCTGACATACATGTCCATGGATTTTCACCAGAA
>CAJXEF010000107.1 GCA_913052545.1 uncultured Chloroflexota bacterium | reverse complement strand
GAATCTTGGCCGGTGGCATAAGCCTGTATTTTCTTCTTTTTTGCCCCACCTAATATCTCATATACAGGCTTGTTGGAAGATTTGCCTAAAAGATCATACAAAGCCAAATCTATCCCACTGATAGCCATTATTGCCAACCCTTTCCGACCATATGGCAAAGTTTCAAAATAAAGCTGATCCCATATGGTTTGAATGTCCTCAACCGTCTCAATGTCTTTCCCAATCAAAATATTTTTCAAATGCTGATTTATTATCGACACTGAAGCAACCCCTCCTCCTCCGCACCCCAAGCCTATGTAACCCAAGTCCGTCTTTATTCTCACAGAGATCTGCCAAAAGTGAGTGCGCCATGAAGGGACTACGTGGTGGTAATTAGGGTAAATAGCTTGAATATCAGTTATTTTCATAAGAGATCTCTTACAACTAAAATCGGGGGCTTCAACCTTGGTGTAGGAGCGAGCCTATGACATACACAAGAATCCCTGCAGTATATCTGAGTGTCCAAACTAAACACAGTTATTTTCAGCTATGATTCTTGTTATATGTTATACAGTAGGCCGAATAAAGAGCCTGGCAGTTCCAGAGTGGTTTAAAGCTGTTACCTAAAATGAGGTATTATTGTCTCAGAGATTTGTTGCATAGTTTCTTTCAACCTACCAACATCCCCTGAGTTCAAAGCCAATACTATATGTTCAACTCCTGCAGATCGATACGCTTCTATCCCGGCTATCATTTCCTCCGGATTGTCTCCAGATAAACGCGCTCGATTCGCAGCGCGAGCACTGGAAGGTCCAGATCCAACCTCCACTTCCACCCGAGCAGACATAGTTAAAGATTCAGGATTTCGTCCAGTCCTCTTAGATAATTCAATAATCTCGAGACGCCCCATACTAAATTCTTCAGGAGTTACCCCGGACGGATGCCAACCATCTCCTAAATTAACCACTCTTTTTAGAGCACCTGAACTAGATCCCCCTATCCAAAGAGGAATATGTGGAGTCTGGAACGGCTTTGGCGCAAATTTTATTTCTGAAAAACTCCACCGACTGCTGCTGTAGCTGGATGAAGAATGAGTCCAAAGTTCTTTCATTATATTTATGCTTTCATTAGTCAAAGAACCTCGTTGGCTCATCGGTATACCCAAGGCTTCGAATTCTTCTGTCATAGCTCCCACACCAACGCCTAATACTACCCTTCCTTCGGACATCTGATCCAGAGTAGCGGTATATTTAGCCAGTTCTACTGGATTGTGATAAGGAAGAACTAATACAGAAGTCCCTAATAATATCCGCTCAGTAGTAGCAGATATATGCGAAAGTGTGGCTAGAGGGTGATAGTAGGGTTTGTCATCCAGTCTCTCTCCTATATAACCATTGTTGAAAAGGTGATCCATCACCCACACCGACTCAAACCCCAACTGTTCCGCTAATGGACCAAACTCAACGACGTCTTTCACGTCTGCTACACCCCAATTGTTGGGCACTGTTACACCAATTTTTATATCAACCACTGCTTAACCATCTGCCTACTTACTACTCTTAATTGATTTGATTAACAAAGCCGTTTCAACAGCAGCGACTGCTGAGTTACTCCCTAAATTTCCCGACTTACCGCCCGATCTATTTATAGCCTGATCCATATTTTCTGTGGTCAAGACACCAAATATAGTTGGTACTCCAGTCTCCCTTCCAACGGATGCAATACCACTGGCAGATTGATTAGCAACCATATTATAGTGATCAGTCTCCCCTCGAATAACAGCACCTAAACATATAATAGCATCGTATTTCCCAGATTCAGCAAAAGCCTTGGCAACAACAGGGAGCTCAAATGACCCCGGAACCCAAGCTACACTTATATCATTATCATCTACACCATAACGATCGAGAGTCTCAACAGCACCTAATACCAATTGCCTAGTTATCACTTCGTTAAAACGTGCGGAGACAACCGCTATCTTCAAACCTTTGCCATCCAGATCTATTTTTATATTATTTGGCACCGCTTTGCTCCTTTAGGACTACGCCAATTATATCGGGAACGAGCGCATTTTATACTAGGATTAATCGCTCATCCACCTTTATTCAAAATATGTCCGATGGTAAACATACGTTGGATTAACGTAAAACAGGATACCACAGCGATCAACCCGAGAACCCAGATCATCACAGGGTATGGGTTCAACCCATCTACCACTAATCCAATTCCCAATATAACCACTCTTTCAGCCCTGGTCATTAGTCCAGATTTCGTAAAAACTCCAAGTCCCTCGCCTCGCGCCCGTAAGTAGCTAACAGATTGTGAAAAAACTAACGCAAACAAGAGAATAAGGATGAACCACATCACTTGAGTATCAGTTAAACCTTGTCTGAGAAAAAAAACAGCCAACCCCACAAATAGCGCTGACTCGCCTAATCTGTCAAATACCGAATCAAGAAAGGCTCCGAAATTACTATCCGAACCGTTTAACCTCGCCAATCCCCCATCGAAAATATCTAACCCACCTCCTAAGAGAAAAATTATACCTCCAGTAACCAACCAGCCACTAGCAACCATGACCGAAGCCAGAACGCAGATAGCAAAACCCATTATAGTGATCAGATTGGGGGTCAGACCCAAAGCTTGAAGCAATTTAGCTCCGGGTAATTCCACAAACTTATATAGCGCTAATCTGCAAAGTTCTCTGGTCATCATAACGTTCACATTCTCGTCATACTATAACCGACTGTATGCGTTCCAAATAATATCCTTCCACTTGCTTGGCGATTGAACTCCATCTATAGCTTTCAACAGTCTGCCGACCGAAGACACCCATTTTAGTCCCGAGATCTGGATTATCTATGATAGATTTAAGTGCGCCGACTAAAGAATCACAATCCTTGTTGGCGAATAAAAGACCTTGTTGCGAATCTTTTATAATATCCCTATACCCAAGAATATCTGAGGCTACCACTGGTTTACTCGAAGCCATAGCCTCGAGAAGTACTATGCCAAAACTTTCAGAGCCTATGGCCGGTGAGCAAAATATATCGGAAGAAGCGTAATACCGCGGGAGCTCTTCATATGAGACTCTACCAACTATCACAATATCTTCCGAATTTGACGCCCCTAAGATATATCGATTTTCTTTGTCCAAATCACCTGGCCCCACTATTATGAGGCGGATATTTGGGCATTCCCATTTCAATTTCAAGAAAGCTTCGATTAGATATTTTAACCCTTTTCGCCGTTCTAATCTTCCTACAAATAAAATGTTTATTTTCCCATCTTTTAGTTCGTATATTGGAGGAACATCTGCAGCAAAATGATCTATATCTATCCCATTAGGAATTACCTGATAGTTTATATCAGCATTTTGTTCTACGCGACTGAGGGCTGCCTGAGAAACTGCTATGCCTCCATGGAGTTTTTTTTGCCATCTTCTAACAGCCAACCTACCCAAATCATATACGCAAGACCTATCACAGTAAGCGTGAAAAGTAGCGATATTTACGGATTTAGAATACTCCAAAACCACTAAGGGCAAAATGGGGGCTGAAGGTTCATGGATGTGGATCACATCATAAGATTCCTGTTCCAAGATCGTAGCGATCTTTCCATATAGCCACCAAGAGAATGATAGCCGAGCAATTGAGCCACCACTTGGTACGGGGATGGACCGGCCTAGGGGAACAAAATTCGGATTGTCCCTCTTTGATTCGTCAGGGATAGAGTGTGGAGCCAAAATATGGACTTCGTGCCCAATACTAGACAGCTCTTTGGATAACTGTGAAACGTGGGTGGTTACGCCACCGGGCCAAGTATAATCGTAGGGGGAAACCATCGCGACTTTCACATTAGCACGTCCAATCGTACTCTGCTCGAAACCCCATTAAATTAATCTAGGTTTCACCATTAACGAAGGTTTCAACCATAGTCCTAGCAACGTCATCAGTATACTGAGTCGGAGGAGACTTCATGAAATATGCGCTGGGTCCTAGGACGGCCCCTCCCATTCCCCGGTCCATAGCCAATTTAGCACACCTAATTGCATCAACAACTACACCTGCGGAGTTAGGGCTGTCCCAAACTTCTAGTTTCGCCTCTAAGTTTATCGGAGCTCCTCCAAAAAGTTCCCCTTCCATTCTTATATAACACCATTTCCTATCTTGCAGCCAAGGAACGTGGTCACTAGGCCCTACATGTACATGTTCAGGCTCGAGTTCTTCATCCATCTGTGAGGTTACTGAACCGGTCTTAGATATTTTCTTTGATACTAGCCTTTCCCGCTCAAGCATATTAAGAAAATCAGTGTTGCCACCAAAGTTTAATTGATAGGTATTTTCTATTCCAGCTCCACGATCTTCGAATAAACGTGTAAGTATCCTATGTAAAATGGTCGCTCCCACCTGAGATTTGATATCATCGCCTATGATCGGAACTCCTCTCTCAACAAATCTGTTTTGCCAATAAGACTCCCTAGCTATAAACACAGGAATACAATTAACTAGGGCACATCGAGCATCAAGTACTTGTTCCACGTACCATTTAGTTGCCATTTCACTCCCAACTGGGAGATAGTTTATTACTACATCTACCTCACGCTCTTTCAAGATGCCAGCTATGTCATCTGTGGAATGAGAAGATTTCTTAACCAGGTGCGCAACGTATTTACCTATCCCATCATGAGTCATTCCTCGTTCTACAGTGACTCCTGTTGTAGGAACGTCGGCGAATTTTAGGGTATTATTAGGTTGGGTAAATATTGCCTCTGATAGATCTTTCCCAACCTTATTTTCGTCTACATCGAACGCTGCCACTACTTCTATATCTTCTATCCTGTAATCACCTATCTTTGTATGCATTACTCCCGGGACATCGACCCCCTCCGGTAATTCTACATATTTGTGAATTCCCTGGACTAAGGAGGAGGCGCAGTTACCAACTCCGATGATTGCTACTTTTATTTTCCCCACCATGTCTCTCCTAACTTGGCTTGCCTAGCCCTCTGGCAGATCAGCAAGGCTGCATTGTAACAGGTTAAAATTAGTGTAACAAGAAAGGACAAACCTACCTAAATGATTTTTTCGCAAGCAAGCCTATCCATTGGGTGTAAGTATCACAATTATATAAATTACCTACGATAACAAGGCCTAAATACTACTCAATAATACGCCGTGGCCTTAGCGTATTGAATTTAAATATTTTGTCATTTTCAGTTAAGAGTAGGAATTGATGCCAGATGAACGCTTCTAAAAGATCACTGCGTATCACTAATCATTCTCAGAAAAATCTAATGATTCCTGTCTGATCATCGTGCCGGTACCTGCCCCCCATTTGATGGGGGACTGAGCCTCCGTCTAATCTCTCTTTGATCATATTTTGGATGTTGGTCATAGCTTCTTCCGGTGATTTCGCACCACGAACTATTTCCACTAACTCTCCTGCTGACAAATTGTCACTTACCCCATCAGTAGCCAACAAAATACGGTCTCCAGGTTCTGTCTGTATTTCCACAACGTTCAGATCTATCGATTCTGCAGATCCAATCACTTTGGTCGAACCTGGTCGCATCAATCCTCCGATTCTTCCAGACAACTGTTGGTAGGAATCACTCTTAATTAGATAAAAAGGGCTGTCACCAGCATGAACCACATGGGTGAGACCATCTAGACTAAGCACCGCTGTGATAGTTGTTAGTAGGAATCTTCCTCCACCAACTTGGTAGAACTCTGCATTTTGTTCTTCTATAACCTCTAGCAATTGGTTGATAGAGTCTATGGAGGCCGCTTCTAAAGCTTCAGCAACTCCCCTACTTGCCTCTCCGCCTCCGTGACCAGTCACCCCATCCAATACTACGTCTAGATAATTGGTTCCACCAAGTTCCTTGACTAGAAAGGAATCCTCGCCATGGGTAGTATTATCTTGGAAAGTTGTATAATTACTCATCACAATATCCGTTAATATTTTATGGGCAATAAATTAAAGTTTATAAACTGTTAGTTCAGGAAAATTATCCTGCCACCATCACTCAGCATATCTACTAAGCTCCATTTCGGCATCAAAATCATATTTTTTCCAGTGATCCGCTTTTAATAATTGTAACGATTCAAGCCAGGCTCCTTTATAACTAGACAATTCATGATGATCACGGTAGCGGATTCTAACTTCCTGTAAATACTCAGTCAAGTCCAGCTTAAAATCAGAAAAATCATTGTATTCAAAACCCCTAATTTTGTTAATAATATCTAATTTAACGCGAATATCTGATAGCTGGGGGGACCCAATGTTACGAACCATATCATCCAATTCTTGTTCCAGCCCGATAATCGGCCTTAAGCCATACGGATCCTTATATCCATCAATAGTGTCAGGAGGATCGGCAGAAATCGTATAGAATTTCAGCACTTCAAGATAAAAATCATATATATCTCGTTTTCGCCCCCTATTATCTACTCGTTCATCGCCAACCATAATTTGATCCCCTAGATCTATAATAGTGATCTTCCCTGTTGACGGACGATAGTAAATGTTTTGCGGGCTGAGGTCCAATAAAATCCGACCCGACTCATAGAAGTGTTCTTCAGTTTCTAATAATTGAGTCTGTACTGACCAACAGGAATCGTCATCTAATTGATACAAAGGAAAGAGTGTAAATAAATTTTGGGCTATACCTATAGGTACCCTCAAAATGCGTGAACGAGCATCCCCAACTAACGGAATACCTGAAGCTATCTCGAATATCAAGACAGTATAATCTTGAGTGATCCCATCCTGGTACAATTCATTATGGTTGGATCTACTGGTGTATCCAAGAAGAGGACAAAGTGTGGATGTACTCGCATAAAGATCCTTGTATGTATCTATTATGGCCGATGTTCTCGCTTCAACAGGCCCATGCATATTTCTAGTTATAACTTGTGGAATAGGCCGCTTTAGCACAACCCTCCGATCCCCACCGATGGCCTTTGCAGATCTAACTTCGTAGTCTGCTCCCGTACCCAATAAACCCGTTAGCTCATAGTTGTTAAGTG
>CAJXEF010000106.1 GCA_913052545.1 uncultured Chloroflexota bacterium | reverse complement strand
TGCCATTTCCTGTTGTATTCTATCCTGTTCCGATTCTGCACCCAGACGAAATCCTTAAGTAGGTTCCGTCTAGTACCATCGAATCTCAAAGGTTCAGACCGGCCGTAAAGTCCCTGCAAACACCTGCCATGCAAGGACGGATTTAGAGCTTAAGCTCAACAAAATGTAAACCCGCTCACCAAAAAGATAGTCGTGCCAGGGTCCGATTTTTTTATATTGAAGAACCATGTTGATAGCAAAGACGTTAAAAAACACGAATATAGAGCCAAAGATCCCATAAACGAATCCTGGGGGGCCACCATCGCCATTGCCAGCCCCGAACAGATAAATCCCAATTACCACCCAGGGCATGATTCCTGCGAATGTTCCGAACCAAAAAGATGTCCAGTTAACCTCTTTGTCGGTTTGATTGTGAAGTTCCATGAGCCATCCAAATAGGATCATGCTCGCGTTGAGGGAGAACATCAGAATGAGACTGGCGACATCATAAATTCCTACAAGCATGGCTATAACAAGCATCATTACAGAGGAACTGAGTGAATATTCCATCCATCTGGCATAGTTAGCGCCCTTCCCAAGATTCCTGGAATACCACTGGAACACCCATGGTGAGGCTACCGTGGCATGGGCAATGGCCGTGAGAATTAAAAACCCGGCAATCAGAGGCGCCAGACGTAAATTAAAGAGCACCTCTGGTATCGGCTGTAGCTTGTTAGTTACCGTGTCCATTTCCAAGAAATATGACATGACTGGCAAGCTAAAGTCAGAACTAAGTGATAACAGAATCATCCCTTGAGCCAAATGGAAAAAAGCCATTACTGCATTAAACCGGCGAAGGCCGCCCACAGTAGTATTTCCCTTTTTTAGAACATTATTCTGATTCTCAGCTGATCTCGCCATTTGATTACGCATACGTATCCCTCCAAATTAGCCCGATAGTTCATAACACCTGTGGAACATGATCTTCCTCATATCAACCGGTCTCCCGATATGTTTTTTGGAAGTTCACCTCAAAACTCTCCGGTTTTCCATCTTCCACACTGAGCCTAGATATAAGCCTAGATTTGGTCGTCTAATTTTCATGTAGTATAAGATTGACATATCATTATATATTAGCATAATATCTTAGACAGTAAGTTGTTAATAGTCAACACGGCAACTGTTACGGAAGAGGACTAAGTTCGGTACATACCCAAGTCAATTTGGCTCAAATATTACTTGAACCGAGAAAAGAGTCTAGTCCGTAGAAATAAACCAAAGAGGAGAGGTAACGAACATGGAGACCGTTCAAATTATAGGAATTATCTTGGCAGCGGTTGGCGCACTGAACTGGGGGTTGGTTGGGCTGTTTAAATTCGACCTTGTTGCTTTCATCACAGGTGGGAACAGCTTCGGCAAGGTAAATCTATTATCCCGAACCATCTACGTCATCGTCGCTGCAGCAGGGGTCGTAGCGGCCACCGCCATCACTCAAATATAAGTTAATTTTTCAAAAAGGGCGCTCAGGCTGCAACGAACTCTGGAGGACCGTAGCCTGGGCTCCTCAGACGAACAAACAACATCGAGATTCTAAAAGCTTGTATTTATTGAATAGGAGAAAATCATGGAATGGACTGTTTTAGAGGCGGACATCACAGCACAAGACCCTTCAGGCGTCGAAGGTTTCATAATCAGATTAGATGAAGAATTACGACGGAACACTTCTTCTCCGATCGAGGGTTTCCGGTTCCTCGAATCCGGTAAGGAGATGTTGCGGATCACTCGAGAAATCGAAAATGCATCTTTATCAGATAATTCAGATTCTACCCTCTATGTGGGCTTCCAACGTGGCGAAAAACTTGCAAATGAACTTGATCGCTATAGCAGGCTACAAGCCTCAGGCGTTCGCGTAGTAGGATTCGGGCACGGAGGGGAGGAGCAGGCATTGTCAGACGTGACAGAACAATGGGTGGATCTTGACCTCGATGTAAAGGCATTTGAGAACCAATGGTACCTAGTCACTCTTTCCCCTACGCCTATCCTTTTCATAGGATGGGAAACCTCTCCACCAGATATGTTTGGTAAAGGAGGTATCTCAGTCGACGGAAAAGAGTTCCAAGGATTCATATCGACCGACGGGAGGGTCGTCGATGCGGCTATAGCTATATTAGAACGAGTACGGCGCAGACATGGACCTAAATTGGGTATGTCGATGGATCAACTTGCTAAAGAGCTTAAGTTCCCCGTTAGACGCATGATGATGGTAACCGATGACGGCAAACAAGCTGAACTTGGGATCATGAGGAGAGATATTGCGGAATTCGCTTCCAAAAAATCTGCCTCTATATTGCTCTATGACTTGTCGGCAGCATCTTATCTTGTCTCACCATATCCTTCCCAAGCCCACGAGAAGGAAATGAAAAGAGCATTGAATACGAAAGAACTAACGAGATTCGGTCGCCGTTATTTAGCCGAACAGTTAAATGGCCTCAAAGATTTAGGTGAAGAAAGCGGTGCCATATTGCCCACAGGTCACGGATTTGGACATCTCGCTGAATGGGCTGAACGGGAGAATATCGACATGATCGTGATACCAGACAGCCTCGTAACACCTGGGCTGATCGATCGAATCAAAGGTTACACAATGAAAATTCTGCGGGAACACACCGATCTCCCGGTACTCATTTACGACAAGTCGGGTTTAGCTCATCTAAGCCACTGAGTCACTCAAACGCTGGCAAAATTCGACCAGATAAATCAGGTTTAGAACTTCATCGAAAACACATATAAGTAACTTAGTTTATTAATAAAATGTATCAAGGAGACATGTTTCGGATGATACGTCTCAAAAATTGTCCAAAATGCCGCGGAGACCTGGTGTTCCGTGAGGACCAGTATGGACCGTTCTTTTCTTGCGTCCAATGCGGACTGATTAAGGATGCGATCGCATCAGAATTAAACAGTAAGGTTCCCAGAAAAGTTATCCGTGTCAAAGAGGATACCGTTGCCACAAGCTAAGACAACTTCGATACACCCTAGGATCCTCCTCACCGGTGCTACAGGTTATGTCGGTGGGAGGCTCCTGAGAGCTCTTGAGGGAAAAGGTTACAACGTGCGTTGTTTAGCCCGCCGGCCAGAGTACCTTCAAGAGTGGGCCGGTTCGAACACAGAGGTAGTAAAAGGCGATCTATTGGACCTCGAAAGTCTGTTGCCTGCGATGGAAGATGTACACACTGCGTACTATTTGGTCCACTCAATGGGGACCAAAGGAGAGTTCGAGGACGAGGATAGACAGGCTGCAAGAAATTTCTGCGAGGCTGCTGAAAGAGCTGGAGTTTCCCGAATCATCTATCTAGGAGGCCTTTGTTCCGAAAAGTATCCCGCTTCACCCCATATGAGGAGCCGCAGAGAAGTTGGGGAAATATTAAGGGCCTCTGATATACAGGTACTTGAGTTCCAAGCTTCCATAATCATAGGATCGGGCAGCCTATCATTCGAATTGGTTAGGAGTCTTGTAGAAAGGCTTCCGGTGATGATCATTCCTCGCTGGGTTTCGACAGAAGCGCAACCGATTGCGCTGAGAGATGTCCTTGTTTACTTGGCTGAAGCCACGTCCAGTAACATTGAAGGTGACCAAATATTTGAAATCGGCGGACATGATGTCATTTCTTACCGAGGTCTTATGGAAGAGTACGCCAGGCAACGAGGCCTCAAACGGCTAATGGTGCCTGTGCCAGTTTTATCACCACGCCTATCTAGTCTTTGGCTGGGGTTAATCACTCCAGTGTATGCCCGAGTTGGTCGAAAGTTGATTGACAGTATTCGTTTACCCACCGTAGTCCAAAACTCTGTTGACCCGACGATTTTTGGATTCAGTCCCATGGGGGTATCGAAGGCTATCGCAGATGCCCTGCGAAACGAAGATCAGGAATTTGCTCAGACCCGCTGGTCAGATGCACAGTCATCCTCGGGCCCGTCTGGCGAACTAGGCGGTGTAAGGCTTGGTGCTAGGCTTTTCGACTCACGGAAGGTAAAGGTTGATGTGCCTCCGTGCCAAGCTTTCAAACCAATCCGTCGCATCGGTGGAAAGACTGGTTGGTATTTTGGCAACTGGCTTTGGAGGGCACGTGGGTTGATTGACCTAATGGTAGGCGGAGTCGGAATTCGCCGAGGACGCCGAGACCCCGAATCACTGAGAATCGGGGACACCGTTGACTGGTGGAGGGTCGTGGCATATGAACCCGGCGAGAAGCTTCTCCTAGAAGCTGAGATGAAAGTTCCTGGACGAGCTTGGCTCGAATTTGTCGTAGAAGAAACCGAAGGCGGTTCATTAGTTACACAGACCGCTGTATTCGACCCAATTGGCCTGCCCGGCATGTTGTATTGGTATTTCCTGTATCCGCTGCACACGCTAATCTTCGCAGGCATGATTCGAAGCATCGCCAGACAGTCTCGCAAAGTTTAAACCTTTTGACTGACTGTCTATTTCATTAGACGTAGTAACTCGAAAATTTTCACCATTAGGCTTGAATTTATCTTTTAGGGATAGCAAGATAGTATAATATTAGTCAAATAGACAATAAGTGTTTAGTATTTTCGATATTATAATGGTGTTAACTGGAGTGTCTTTTGATTGAATCTTATAATTCTTTATTGCGGCTGAAACAGCGATATTTAGATGCAGTATTGATTGGAGAAGCGACATCCGCAGGGCTTGTAGTTGAAGAAGGGTTGAAACAAGGATTCGGTATGTTCGATATATATATGAGCATACTAGTACCGACTCAGATCGACCTAGGCCAGGCATGGCATGATGGTAAGGTCAACGTAGCTCAAGAACATTTGGCCACTCAGATAACTTTAGACCAGATGAATAAACTACGGTCCCAGATTTTCCCGAACTCAAAGCTAGGGTTCAGAGTAGCTGTTACCACCGTCGAAGGAGATTCGCATTTTATTGGGGCGAGAATGGTTGCAGATTTTTTCTTGGCTGACGGTTGGGACGTTGACTTCCTA
Organism: uncultured Chloroflexota bacterium; assembly: GCA_913052545.1. The sequence goes on along the minus strand of CAJXEF010000106.1, from coordinate 2,061 downwards.
GGCGCATCTACTCCAGGCCCTGATCTGGTGGAACTTGTACGTCGGCGCAGTATCGACCTGGTGGCTATATCTACAACAAATGCAGATAGCTTACCAAGATTGGAATGGACAGTCGGATCTCTGGCTACGCTAGCTAACCCTCCTAAAATACTACTGGGAGGAACGGCATTAGGAGACACTCCTGACTTAGCCATGGAGATGGGAGCGGATGCCGTTGCACAAAACCTTACTGACGCGCTACTTGAGGGACGCCGTTTAATTGGTATAGCCAAAGAACCGGTATCGCTAAATGATCACCTCCAAAACATGGGCCGAAAAGTACAAGAAATCCGCAAAGGCCTTGGCTGGAACCAGCAGCAACTGGCTGATTCCGCTGATCTCGACCGTACTTATATTAGCGCAGTGGAACATGGCAAGCAGAACTTAACGTTAGGCGCGATAGTCAAATTGGCGGATGGTCTCGGAGTGGAGCTAGGACAACTGCTATCACAAAGAGATCGTAGATGATATTTAGACAGACTAACTTGGCAACAAAGAGTAAATAATGACCTCAAAAACACTGCCTTTCCAGGCACCAGGACCGATTAGATTGGGAGTAAGTTCTTGTCTTTTAGGGCAAGAAGTACGCTACAACGGTGGACATGTCAGAGATGATTTATTACTAAGTACTCTCGGACGCTACGTGCAGTGGGTACCCGTTTGTCCAGAAGTAGAAGTCGGCATGGGAATACCTCGAGAAAACATAAGGTTGGTGGGAGAATCCGAAAACCCAAGGTTGGTTGCTCCAAAGTCTGGAACTGATTACACCGAAGTAATGAAGAAATGGTCCGCCGGTCGCCTAGAGGAACTTAAAGACTCTGGTCTCCACGGGTATATTCTCAAAAAAGATTCTCCGAGTTGTGGGCTTTTTAGGACTAGGGTTTATAAAGGTGATGGACCTGCATCGAGGAACGGGAGAGGATTATTCGCGGGACAATTAGTTAACCGGTTTCCTATGTTGCCGGTAGAAGAAGAAGGACGGTTACGCGATCCAAAGCTCAGAGAGAATTTTATCGGTAAAGTATTTGCATACCAGCGCTTTGGTGGACTAATTTCTTGTAATCCAAAGGCTAGTGATTTAGTTGCATTCCACGCATCTCATAAACTGTCAATAATGGCGCACGACCCCCGTGCCCAAAAGCAGTTAGGGCAACTCGTCGCGGAATCGGGTCGCGGTGCTATACACGATTTAATACCTCAGTATGGCCAGCTGTTTATGGAAACGTTGAGCAAAATCTCTACTAGCCGTAAACATGCGAATGTACTCCAGCACATTATGGGATACCTGAAGAACTACTTAGATAGCCACGACAAGCGCGAAATGGTTGAAGTGATTGATCAGTATCGCCTAGAGCTGATACCCCTGGTGGTACCGATTACTCTTTTGCGCCATCACTTAAACCGACATCCGGTTCCTGCATGGGTTAGGCAGCAGACTTATCTGAACCCATATCCACAAGAGCTCATGTTGCGTAACCACGTTTAATTTATATGCTAAGTCCCATGACTGATTAGGGTTATAGGTCGTCTAAAGAAGAAAGGATATATGAGGATTGTAGTCACAGGAGCCACTGGACTCATCGGCAGAAACTTGGTGGCCAAGCTGGTTGCCAATGGGGATTCGGTAGCTGTACTTACCCGAAACAGTTCAAAGGCAACCAAGGTTTTTCCGCCAGATGTTGAAATATATCAGTGGGATTCTAATTCGGATTCCTTCCCGTTTGAAAGTCTTAATGCTTCGGACGCTATAGTCCATTTGATTGGGGAGCCAATAAAAGGTCGGTGGACAAAAAGCAAAAAGCTTCAAATACTTCAGAGTCGAGTGGACAGCACCAAGAGCCTTGTGACAGCTTTAACAACACTGGATAACCCTCCACTAAAAGTAATTATGGCAAGCGCAGTGGGTTATTACGGAGACCGTGGCGACGAAGAATTGACCGATTCCTCAACCCGAGGTGAAGGTTTCCTTGCAGACGTTTCAGAAGCCTGGGAAAGCGCCTCGCATCCTCTTACGAATTCAGG
>CAJXEF010000105.1 GCA_913052545.1 uncultured Chloroflexota bacterium | reverse complement strand
TGGTAGCCACAAAATTCTTAGCGATTTCCCACAGATATTGGCGACTACTAAGACCATTTATTTAGTTCTTAAAAGTCGCGGTAGGCCAGTGTTCGAGCGCTCTAAAATAAACTTCAACTATATGTAGCCAATAATGTTAAGCTACTGTTAACTCCTTGCCAGTATCAGATGCCGCCTTGATGGTATCAAGGAAACGATGCAGGTCAACAGCTGTATCGAATGTTGGTAATTTGTTTTGACCCGTCCTTATCGCGTCAGCGAACAAAGAATACATTTGACCGACATTAAAGGGATCTCCGCGGGGAAAGTCATCCGGGACATAAACGAAACGGTCTGGTATGTCCAGGTCCTCTAATTCCTGGGTTCCCTGGGTCCCTTGAACTCGTAGCATCTCTCCCCGTTGAGATGAGACTGTTCCTGTGGTCACAATAGTGCCCTTGCGACCATATATCTCCATACGGAATCCTGCCCCGGCCCACGGGACGGCCCCAACGTGCACTGATGCAGCGGCTCCACGTTCGAGTTCACCGGATACTCTAACATTATCCGGAGCGGTGACATCGACAAATTGTTGAGTATCGGTCTCGTATATTTGTTTCACCTGGGTCGTAACCATGCAGGATACTCTTTTGAAGTCACCCAAGATGAATCGTAAGGCATCAATAACATGCCCGTTAGCGATGGTCAATGTATTAGCGCCGAGGTTTATATCACGTTGCCAAGTTCTACTGGAGGGTCGTTCCAATGCTCCGTCCCGCATGGTGGTAACGTGGCAAGAAAGAACCTCGCCTAGATAACCGGTTTCGATTAACTCCTTGATATATAACAATGCAGGGCTGACCCTCGATTGGAGACCCACTACTGTATGAATGCCTTTTGCTTGCGCGAGTTTGGCTAATTCCTCAGCTTCTGAGGTGTTTCGGCCAAGTGGCCATTCGGTATAGACGTGCTTTCCGGCTTCTATTGCTGCTTTTGTTGGTCCGTAGTGTGCTGGCACACGTACGACCACGGCTATCGCGTCTATTTCGGGAGATGATGCCATGGCTTCAAAATCATGGAAGGCTAGTTTTGCTCCGAACGCTTTACGTGCCTCCTCAGCGCTCTCGGGCCTGGTAGTACACACGGCAGTAAGCTCGACGTCAGGGCTAGCCAGCAAAGCGGGAAAATGAGACTGGGATGACCAGGTCGAGTTGACGTTAGCTCCTACAAATCCAAGGCGAATTTTGTCGGCCATTATTTGTGCTCCTTTAAATGTTGATATCTTGAAGATTCTAGAGATGGTGAATCAAAGCGTCAATTAGGAGTTACTGAAATAGGTAAATCTAAGATGGTAAGTGTCTAAAAATTTAGAGCGACGACCAAGGGTTAAATTTAGGACTAGGCAATGTCATTTTAGATACCTTATAATCGGTATCAATTTATACGGATAACTATAGAAGTAAATATACCTTTGCAATCCGTAGCATGCGGTAAAATTTATTTAGGAAGGAGAAGAATATGCCAGAAGCGTCCCAGATTATTTACACTAAAATCGATGAGGCACCGAACCTGGCTACCCATTCGTTGTTACCGATTCTCCAAGCATTTACCAAAGGGTCAGGTATCGAACTGGAGAGCTGGGATATCTCGTTAACTGGCAGGATTATCGCCAATTTTCCCGATAACCTAACGGATGATCAAAAACTCCCAGATTATCTGACGATGTCAGGTGAGTTGTGTCTGGACCCGTCTGCAAACATTATCAAGTTGCCAAATATTAGCGCCTCTATTCCACAGTTGAAGGGCGCTATAAAGGAACTACAGGACAAGGGGTATAATGTGCCGGACTACCCGGATGACCCTGCTAATGACATCCAGCAGGAAGTTTTTGAACGTTATTCTAAAGTTTTGGGCAGTGCTGTAAATCCTGTATTACGGGAAGGGAATTCAGATCGGCGGTCTTCGACCTCGGTTAAAGAACACGGCCAACGAAATCCTCATCGCATGATGCGAGATTGGCCGGAAAATTCTAAATCCCGAGTTGCCCACATGACCAGTGGGGATTTTTACGGAAGCGAGCAGGCTGTGACAGTAACTGCAGCAGGATCAGCCAGGATCGAATATGTAACCCGAGATGGTCGTACGACCACTCTTAAATCTGATATCCCATTAACAGCCGGTGAAATCATTGACTGTGCAGTAATGAACGTGAGAGAACTCCGCACCTTTTACGGTGAAGAAATGGAAAAAGCGAAAGCGGATGGAATATTACTGTCTCTTCACGTGAAGACGACAATGATGAGAATATCAGACCCGATTATTTTCGGTCATTGTGTGTCAGTCTACTATGAGGACGTGTTGGAGAAACACTCTGCTGAAATGGGTGAGCTCGCAGTGAGACCCGATAATGGAATTGGAGAGCTATATACTAAAATTCAGTCTCTAACCGATGAAAAACGGGCGGAGATAGAGTCAGACATTCAGGCTGTATATGCCTCTCGGCCCGAACTGTATATGGTGAACTCCAATCGAGGTATCACCAACCTACATGTTCCCAGTGATGTAATTATTGATGCAACTATGCCTGTCATGATAAGAGATGGCGGTCAGACTTGGGGTCCTGACAACGAGTTGCATGATACCGTAGCGATGATTCCTGATCGCTCCTATGCGACTTTGTACCAGGCTGTCATAGACGACTGCAAGGAAAACGGAGCATTTGATCCGGCTACCCTTGGCAGTGTAGCTAACGTAGGGTTGATGGCGCAAAAGGCTGAGGAATATGGTTCTCATGATAAGACGTTTAAAGCTCCCGGCAACGGCACAATTCGGGTCGTAGATTCCTCTGGTGCTACCCTAATGGAACAGCTTGTCGAGGAAGACGATATATTCCGAATGTGTCAGACCCTTGATGAGCCGATTCAGGATTGGATCAAGCTGGGTGTCACCCGGGCTAGAATTACGGGTTCACCTTCCATATTTTGGCTGGATCAGAACCGAGCTCATGACGCAGAGTTGATTAAGAAGGTAGACGAATATCTTCCAGATTACGACACTACAGGATTGGATATTCGCACCATGGCTACGGTAGATGCTGTAAAATTCAGCATGGAGCGAAGTAGGGCAGGCCTTGACAGTATTTCCGTAACCGGTAACGTTCTACGAGATTATTTGACCGACCTTTTCCCAATTTTGGAACTCGGTACCAGTGCTAAGATGCTGTCGGTGGTACCACTTCTTAATGGTGGAGGCATGTTTGAAACCGGTGCCGGTGGATCGGCTCCGAGACATGTACAACAATTCCTCGAGGAAGGCCACCTTCGATGGGATTCCCTCGGTGAATTTTGCGCCCTAGTAGCATCTTTTGAACATGTTGGTGAGGCCTTTAATAATGATAAGGCAAAAGTATTAGCTGAAACCTTAGATCAGGCGATCGGCCAGCATTTGGAACATAATCGAGCGCCTTCTCGTCGGGTCAATGAACTGGATACTAGGGGCAGCCATTTCTATCTCGCTCTCTATTGGGCGCAATCATTGGCTAACCAAACTCAAGACCTAGAACTGCAGGATCGGTTTATTCCGGTGGCCAAGGAGTTGACTGACAATGAAGATAAGATAGCTCAGGAGCTTATTAACGCTCAGGGGCAGCCGATGGATATTGGCGGATATTACCATCCGAATGAAGAAATGACGTTTAAAGCCATGCGCCCGAGTCCTACTCTGAACGCGATTGTGGATTCTATTTAATAGCCTATGAAGTGTAAAGGTTGGTGTATTAGGGGAATCTGAATACGAGTGAAATGTCCTTGTTTTAGAGTGGCCGAAAAGTTGGATATATCGGTGTAGCTTCCAAAAGGCCTCTGCTCATTTTTGGCCAGAGGCCTTTTACTGGTCGACCGACATATGTAGGGCACATTTATGAAAACATAGCGAATTCCCAAAGCTCATCCGGTAAAACCGTAAAAAATATTTACGCAACAATTCGTTTTGGCTCTACGATTTTGACTCCCCATTGCGCTACTATTGAAAACAACACTAAGAAAGCAGCGACCCAGTAAGCCAACATATAATCTCCGAATATATCAAAGAGCAAACCGGTTAATACACCACCCGCAGCCCATCCAATACCGCGACCAATATCAACCACTCCCATGACGGTGCCCAAAATGTTTGGTGGATATAAATCCGCAGCTTTAGCTCCTAAAATTAATCCACTCAAACCGTCGCTCAGACCGGTTAAAGCTACGAATAATATTAAGGCCCAAAGGCTAGCGCCCGCTGTAAGTAGAATAACTACCATTATTGATAAGAATGTCATGCCCATTGCCATAGTGAAAACCAATTCCCTACCTAGTTTATCGGACAATATGCCGAAGGTAGGACGAGCTATTATCCCTATCAAACCTGATACACCGAGGGCGGTAGCTGATTGCATCTCACCGTAACCCGCGAGAACAAAAAATGCGATAATGTGTAGGTTAGTCATTTGATGTGCGATAGATCCTGTTGATCTGGACAGTAAAAGGAACCAAACTGCGGGTTCCCGGAAAGCGTTGAATTTCTGGACTTCAATTGGATCTATGTTTTTCTCGTTCGAGCCGACATCTAAACTGGTGTTATAGCTATCAGGTTTGTTACCCTCTGAATCTGAGGGCTCCAGGAAGGTTGATTTGGCATCGAAATCAGGGGGCTTACGCTGAAAAAGAAAATTCAAAGGTGTGGTTACTAAGAAAAAAATCAGACCGATTACTTGAAATCCTGTTCTCCATCCGAAGCTGCTGATCGTGAACTGAGTAAGGGGTGTAATTACTGCCTGGCCAGCAGGGTTTCCGGAATCAGCGATTCCCAACATTACTCCTTTGGATCTGGGGAACCATGGGGCCAATACGGCTATCGCTGAGAAAGAACCTATCGTAGTGTATCCCAATGTAGATATAAGGCTGTAAAAGAGAAATAGCTGCCACATGTGGCTAACCATACTGCTGGCCCAGAATCCTAGTAGGATTACTATACCGGCTAGTGGAAACATTAATCTAGGTCCGATCTTGTCGAGGATTTTGCCTAAAAATGGTGACGCAAATCCTCCTACGATACCGGAGGCTGAAAATATTGCCGCTGTCAGTGCGGTGCTTCCACCGAAGCTTTGCTTTAGAGCTGGTAAAAATACCGGTTGGCTATTCCTAACACCGCCTTCGACAAATAAATTCCCGAATATTAATCCCAGTATTACCCAGCCATATTTAGGTTTTGATTCCTTTTGATCTTGGTGGTCCATGAATTATCACCATTTTTGGCAACTAATCGTGTAAGACATTATATCCGTGGGAAGCAAGGTGAAACCAATTTGCATAATATGCTTTAATCATTCATCAGATTGTTATCGTAGGTTACATATATTATAACTCCGTTAAGGGATTAATCGAATCATAAATAAATCTTGGGACGAATGTAGATTCGTTCTGTTGGACGGCTTATCATGAGGATCCCGATAATGAATTTCTTTCGCTTTTTCTAATTAGAGGATTTCACCAACTAAGTAGTAATTAAATCTGTAGCGCGGGGGTAAGGAAGTAACTATCGACTATCTTTACACTCAAAAATCATTTAGTATTTCTTTATTCAAAACGAGGGAGTAGTTAGTCCATGGCTTCAAAAATAGGAAATAGGACGTACAATTTTTCATTGGTGGTTCCTGAAGGTCAAGCCGAAGAGGTCGAAGCAAGATTGGCGGATCATGGAGCCTGGATGCGTGAAACACACCGGTTATATACAGCAGCAGATCCTAACTATGGAATGCTAGGTTCTGTAGTGGATTATTATGTTTCCAAGTCGCCTGAACTGAAAAACCCGCTTGACCCAACCGAAGGCACTACCGGGAACATTCTGTATTCACTGAATGAAGTCTATACCGGAATAGCAGGGACTGAAGCACACATGGCAGCAGTACCCTACGATGCTGCTTGGTGGGATCCTTTCTTGGCTTCATTTATGGCTTCTGAGCCTAGGATGATAATGCACGGCGAAATTATACAATGTATGTAACGGCATTTGATTCAAGTTTCATCCAGTTGTAAATGATTCTTGTTTGATAATTGGATACTGTAACTAAATATAGCCCTCAATTCCGTTTGAGGGCTATATTTAGTTATGCTTTGCTTGCTGAGACGGTCGTCAGTTAGACTATGATAGCCGGTTCGTCGTATAGCCGCTGTTACTTAAATAAATCGGTTGGTGGAGTCCGCAATGGCATATTCAAGACATACAATTGTCTATTTTGATAAGGCAAAAAAAGATTCTATGTTGGCAAGCTTGGTGCCTCAAATGGACCAAAGCACAAAGGTATTCTCAGGAGTCATAGGGGCTCGTCTCAGCCACGGTGCCGAAGATTGTCTGGTCGTGTATTCGATCTACGAGAATCAAGAATCTGCGGACACCATCCGTTCAAGGGAAAATGATATTAATGATTCTTTGGTTGAGTTTGTAGTCCAACAGCCAGATATTTTGGAGGGAGAAATAATCTGGGGGTTTGACGGTAATGACCAATCACTGACAGCCGAGATAGGACATTATGCCAAAGAAATCATCCCGCCCCGGTACGTTACTCATCACCTGGTCGACGTCTCAGTTTCTGAATATGATCCTTTGATATCGGAGTTTAGTGGCACGAGAGATCTTTTTCGAAGCATCCGAGGCTTAATACGGCTTAGGGTTACCTATATATCTGAGCACCGAATAATTGTTACCACTATATACAATGATAAGCCAGCAGCTGATGCAGCGCGCGATTGTATTAAATATATACTGTCTAGATCTGAGATATTTGCCGAAAATGTCGGTTTATTGGAGGGAGACCTAATGTGGAGTAGCTCATACGCAGAGGCGGTATTTGGTGGTCGATTTATAAATTGATATCCCAAGAGTGATAGGGCTTGGTACTGTAATCAACTATCGGCATATTTTGCCATAAGCTGTTTGCGAGAATGAGATTTCAATCACGGATATTCGACTTCCATTTGTCAAATGTTATCTATTGGTAGACTAATATACAAACCCCCCGATTACTAGTTCGGGGGGTTTGTATATAAATTGG
>CAJXEF010000104.1 GCA_913052545.1 uncultured Chloroflexota bacterium | reverse complement strand
AAGGTAAATTTGAGAATATATTATCTGAAGCAAATGGTGATCCTATCAATTTGAATTCAGAAGTGGTAGACGCACTAATTGCCTTAGGCTATTCCGCTAATGAGGCACGTCAAGCCGTGCAAGCCTCTGACTCTTTAGCAAGCATCACACTAGAAGAGGGCATTAGAAACGCATTGATGAATTTAGGTAGGTAAATTGACTTATGCCTGAATTTAAAATAGCTTCTGATTTCCAAATGACTGGTGATCAGCCACGAGCAGTAGACCGTCTGTGCGAAAGCATTTCTCAGGGAAACGTTCAACAAGCCCTGCTGGGTGTTACTGGAAGTGGGAAAACTTTCACTATGGGAAATATTATCCAACAGCTCCAGCGTCCAACATTAGTGATTGCCCACAATAAAACATTAGCCGCCCAGTTGGCTTCGGAATTCAAGGATTTTTTTCCTCATAATGCGGTTGAATATTTCGTTTCGTATTATGACTATTATCAACCGGAAGCCTATGTACCACAGACGGACACTTACGTAGAAAAGGATGCAAGTATAAATGAAGAGCTGGATAAACTGCGCCTTTCTTCAACAACCTCACTCTTAACAAGAAGAGATGTTTTGATAGTCGCCTCTGTTTCTTGCATATACGGGCTGGGAGATCCCGAAGATTATTTTAACCTTGTAGCGAGCGTTAAGGTCGGGGAGATCAGAGATAGGCGCCAGTTACTCCGGCAACTGGTTGATATGCAATACGAACGAAATGATTTTGACCTGGCCCGAGGCAAATTTAGGGTTAGGGGAGACACCTTGGAAATCGTGCCTGCCTATGAAGAAATAGCAGTACGAATCGAATTTTTTGGTGATGAGGTAGAAAGAATCTTAGAAATTGATCCCTTGACCGGTGAGATGTTGGCGCAGAAAGATGAGACCGCGATTTATCCTGCAAAGCACTTTGTGACATCGAAGGAGCGTCTAGAATTAGCAGTTGGCGACATAGAAATTGAACTAGAGGAACAGTTAAAATTTCTCAAAGATCAGGGGAAGATTTTAGAAGCCGCCCGTTTAGAAAGTAGGACTCATTACGACGTTGAGATGCTACAGGAAACAGGGTTTTGTTCCGGAGTAGAGAATTACGCTAGACATCTTTCACGTCGGGGACCAGGCACCGCCCCCTGGACCTTATTAGATTATTTCCCAGACGATTATCTTATGTTCGTAGACGAATCCCACATGACTCTGCCCCAAGTCCGAGGTATGTACCATGGCGACATTTCACGAAAACAAACTTTGGTTGACTTCGGCTTTCGGTTGCCATCGGCTCTGGATAATCGCCCGCTAAATTTTGGTGAATTCGAAAAACACATTAACCAAATCGTTTTTGTATCGGCAACTCCAGGACCATATGAAATCGAACACAGTTCAATGATTGCGGAGCAGGTAATTCGACCAACGGGTTTATTAGACCCGACCATTGAGGTTAAACCAACCACTGGGCAAATCGATGATTTATTAATTCAAATAAAAAATAAAATTGCACTGGGGCAAAGGTGTTTAGTTACCACATTGACCAAACGAATGGCAGAAGAATTAGCCGATTATTTATCGGAAATGGGGATACGTAACCATTACCTGCATTCAGACATTCAGACCCTCGATAGAATTGAAATACTGCGCGACTTACGATTAGGGGTATATGACGTTATCGTGGGTATCAATTTATTGAGAGAAGGATTGGATTTACCTGAAGTTAGTTTAGTTGCTATATTAGATGCTGATAAGGAAGGTTATTTGCGTTCTGCGACTTCACTGATCCAAACTATAGGAAGAGCAGCTAGGCATGCTGATGGTAACGTAATAATGTATGCCGATCGAATCACGGATTCTATGAAACAGGCCATAGATGAGACTTATCGTCGGCGAGGCATACAGGACGCTCATAACAGGCAACATGGCATAGAACCGCAAAGCATTCAAAAGGAAGTTCATGACATTACCGATAGCATCAAGGCTTCCGGAGAAAAGAAATCGACTGCCCGAACGATGCGCCAAGAGTTATCAAGAGACGATATGTATCGGGTCGTTAAAGATTTGGAAGTTCAAATGAAAGACGCTGCACGTAATTTGCAATTTGAAAAAGCTGCTCAAATCAGAGATGAGATGTACGAATTACGGAGGATATTAGCAGTTGATGAGAAAACTTTTTCAGTATGAAAACCGTCTTGTATCGTAAGCTAGATTATCTCTCAACCTACGTAATATCAGTCCCCAACTATCGATGAATCCAATCCCTGATGCGTTCAAGCATTTCCACATTCTCTCCTAAAGAAAACCCATCAATGTAGTATTTATTCTCCCCAGAAGTACCGTCCACCGATCCATCATCTACCATAGCGCGAATTATATTTTCAAATTCGTTGGTGGATGGCAAAAGATCCTTTTCAGCGTATTTAGATAAAGCAGCTACTAACCCATAGCCTCCCCAATTTGATACGCTGGCTAAAATCAATTTACTTACCTTAGTAACTGCCGGTGAATTGGGTAAGCTGGCAACATTGGGTATAAATTCGATCAAGTTGCCCATTCCTATTTCGTTTCCTCCATCTCCTATCCCAATAGATGGTAGATCATAATCGAAAAGGAAATCTATTTTAGCGGTGTGCGCGCTTATATCCAGACCCCGCATGTTTAAATACGAACCATCCACGGTTCTACCGCATCGTTCAATCGATATTAAGAGCCCTGGTTTTAAATCTTCCAGAAGCTTACCGGCGAATAATGTGCTTTTCTCTTCAGTTAATATCGGAAATTCCACAACCTGCGCTTTCTCTCCTAACCATCCTTTTAGCATAGGTATGGAAAGCCCATCGCTAACGTAACTTACGTTTCTTCCCAGGGCCTGTAACGCATTACCTATTGCAATAGCCCCGGGCGGACCGTCTGTTTCGTGTTTTGCGGCAGAAAGTATATAAAATCCCGTGGTTATAATTACGTCTCCGACGGTGTCCATCAAATAATCGGCTGCCGAAGTGCAGAAGTCCTTAGGTATGTAGGGTTTAAGTTCGGAAACTCCGCGCTTGTCGTTTTGAAGTATTATTTCTTCGATTTGGGTTAATGTTTCCATAACACCCCTAATTTCCTCAAGTACAAAGTTTCAATAAATAACCAAATGTTGAGATTATAGAACCGAGTAGTCAGCATCTTTTTGATCCGTAATGAACATTTTCCCAGGAGCGTGGGTTAGCATCAGCGAAGGTTTGCAACGTAAGGCAACAGCCTGAGGTGTGACTCCGCAAGCCCAAAATATGGGAACTTCCTCCGGATCAATTGAAACTGCATCGCCGAAATCCGGTTGATATATATCCTCGATACCAATAGATCTTGGATCTCCTATATGTATCGGAGCGCCATGTGTCGCGGGAAATCGAGAGGTAACTTGAACAGCTCGGACTATTTTGTCTCGATGAACTGGGCGCATGCTCACTACCATGGGCCCTGAAAATACTCCGGCAGGGGTTGTGGGGATATTGGTTATAAACATCGGCACGTTACAATTTAGATCGTGATGTCTCAAGGGTATCCCTGCTTCTAATAGCGCGTTTTCAAACGAAAAACTACACCCAATTAAGAACGATACCAGATCATCTCTCCAAACCGTCTCAAGTGAATCTATTTCATCGGAGAATTCGCCGTTTTTATATATTCTGTATGCGGGAATATCAGTTCGAATATCAGCATTTGGCGCTGTTATTATGGGATTGGTTTCTCCGGCTTCAATAACCTCCAATACAGGGCATGGTTTAGGGTTGCGTTGGCAGAATAACAGAAAATCAAATGCTAATTCTTTTGGTAATATAGCCAAATTCGCTTGCACGTAACCGGGGGCCATACCTGAAGTAACTCCTCGCCAAGCACCTGTCCTGATATCACCCCTAATTTCATGAGGGGAAACAGAAGATTTTACGAGTGACATAACTGCCTCCTTATCAATCAAAGTCTATATATAACGTACTGACAGACCATGATAATACCCTAGTTTTAACTGGTCAATAATCATTATAGTTGTCTATTGTATTACACGGTTCTCGGTTCTTTTTTTACTTTGGTATACTGGATAGACGATATTATATAAAACCACTTTGAATAGATTAAAAGGACAATTTGTATAACATCCTGGTTATAACTAATGCTGATAACCCATCTAACTCTTTAGTTAGTGATGTTAGTCGAACAGGTTTAACGTTCAGGTTAGACCATGAGTCGGCATTGTATGAATTGGCTGACACCGCCCCGTTTCCGGATGCAGTTCTGTTAGACATGAACTATATACCGGGCAATCATGTTGGTTCGCTAATAGATCAATGTCATCATCTTACTTTACCGTCATTAGGTATCATCCAAAAGGAAGATATATCCGAATTTGATCCAGCGCTGAATTTAGATGAATTTATCGTTAGGCCATTTAGTAAAGAGGAGATGATCGCTCGAATTAAACTGGCTATTTTTCGGGTCAACGGACCTCCGGGGAATCAAATCCTCAAGTTTGGCCAATTATTTATTGACCTGGAGAAATATGAAGTCGTTAATAACGGAAGACGTATTTCTTTAACATATAAAGAATTCCAACTGCTTGTATTGTTGGCCTCGAGTCCTGGCAGGGTTTATTCAAGAGAGGTTTTGTTAAGCCAGGTTTGGGGCTACGAATATCTAGGTGGCACTAGAACCGTCGATGTACATGTAAGACGGTTGAGGTCAAAAATAGAAGATCCAGATCATCCATTCATCGAAACAATTTGGAACGTAGGATATCGATTCAACATGGAAGCTACAGGCCTTAGCTGAATTCCGTACTAGCTTGGTCCAAGAATGTAGATACCTGTTCGGCTAAGTTTTTATGAACCTCCTGACTTAAGCTGGGGTCGGTTTCTAACAGCATATGAGCTTCTTCCCGTGCACTAGACAACAGATCCCTGTCACTAAAATGAGCCATTCTTAAATTAGGAAGCCCGCTTTGGCGAGTTCCGAAGAAATCCCCTGGGCCTCTTAGCTCTAAATCTGCTTCGGCGAGTTGAAAACCGTCATTAAATTGCTCAAGTTTCCTGAGCCGTTCTAAGGCAAGTTCAGATGGATCATCTGACAACAGAAGGCAGTAACTTTTGTGCTGTCCTCTACCGACCCTGCCTCGAAATTGGTGTAGTTGTGACAGGCCAAATCTGTCGGCTCCTTCGATCATCATCACGGAAGCATTCGGTACATCTATGCCAACTTCTACCACAGAAGTAGATACTAGGATATCCACTTCGCCGTTCCGGAAAACCCGCATTACACGGTCTTTTTCCTTAGATGACATTCTCCCGTGGAGTAATGCCAACGAGAGATCAGGGTATATATCTGATGATAACCTTTCAAATTCATCGATGGCTGCCTTGGCATCTATAGATTCGGATTCATTGATTAGTGGACAAATAATAAAGGCTTGTCTCCCTTCCTCAATTTGCCTTCGCAAAAACCCATAGGCTACCTCTCTCCCGTCCGCTCCAAGCAACTTAGTGGGGATAGGCTGTCTCCCTGGGGGTAATTCGTCTAGGGTGGATATATCCAGATCTCCATATAAAGTTAGGGATAGCGTACGTGGTATAGGTGTAGCCGATAATACGAGCGAATGGGGATTTTCTATGCCCTGTTGTCGTAATTCAGAACGTTGCATTACACCAAATCGGTGTTGTTCATCCATTACAGCTAAGGCTAAGTTAGGCAAATCTATGCCGGATTGAATTAATGCATGGGTCCCTATCAAAAGATCTAAAGTACCATCTGAAGAACGAGAGGTTATTTCACGCCGATCTCGAATCCCTGTGCTTCCAGTAAGCAATCCAACCGATATTGGTTTGGAAAGACTTTGGGGGTGTGGGGTCACTATATTGGCATCCGTGGAATCCAACCCACCACCTAGTAGGTTAGTAATGGTTTGGAAATGCTGTTCGGCCAGAACTTCGGTTGGTACCATTAGTGCACCTTGATATCCAGCCGATATAGCTACCAGAAGAGCGATTAAAACCACGACCGTCTTACCGCTTCCGACATCACCTTGTAGCAGGCGGTTCATAGGTGGAGTCCCGGTCTCAAGGTTTTCCAATATCTCTAAGACACATCTCGTTTGGGCATTCGTTAACGGGAAGGGTAACGATGCTATGAACTGATTAACCAATATTTTATCGATCTTTAAAGACACTCCGGTCATAGTTAGATTACGGTGCTTACGCCGTTGTAGAACTGCTAGTTGTAGAACCAGCAATTCATCGAATGCCAGACGTCTCCGACTGTCAGACCAGGATTTCGCATTGTCAGGGTAATGAGCTTGATTGACGGCATGATGTAAGTCCGGAAGTTTCTGGCGGGCCAATATTTCTGTGGGGATTGGATCTACTAAACCTCCAAGCCAGTCATCTATTGCTTGTTTAGTGATTCTCCTCATGTTTCTAGCGTTAATTCCTTCGGTGAGCGGATATACCGGAACTGACCTCCCTGTGTGAATCTGCTCCTTACCCGGGTATAACAACTCATATTCGGGAGACTGGAACGTTCTTTGACCTCTATAAACTTCAGGTTTTCCACTTATGGCTATAGGGGCATTAGCTTTTAAAGATCTGGCCAAATATCCTTGGCCAAACCACACTACCTTAATGTTCCCAGTGTCGTCACCTATGATGGCCTCCGTGGCTTTTAACCGACCTTTCTGACCTAGAGAGATCTGTCTGGCTTCCCAGATGTTGCCAACTACCGTACATTCCGCATCCAACGGTAAATCTGAGATTTTGACAACGTTACTGTAATCCGTGTGCCTGCGTGGAAACAAGTAAAGCAGGTCTTTAACAGTCGCTACATCCAGTCGTTTAAACCTTGTGGTTAATTTAGCATCAACGCCTTTCAATCGGTCAATCGGAGCATCGATTTGGAGTCCTACTGGAGGCTTTCTAAGCAAGGGAGCATTTAAGGAAACGAGATCCTGGCTTGCCAAATTGGCTTTTGTATAATTGTTTTCATCAAGTTCATTGGTTTCAATCAGACTACCATCTTCCAATGTCGCCTCGAGTAACTTCCTCCAGTTGTCTATCCATAAAGGGCGTTCATCCAA
>CAJXEF010000103.1 GCA_913052545.1 uncultured Chloroflexota bacterium | reverse complement strand
AAAGGTGCCGTGACATTTCGGCAATTTTTTTGGCCTCTAATTTTCTAATTAGATATCTGGTCAATCCGCTTGAGATGTCGCCACCATCTGACCATTGTCTTCGCCATCCAGCGATTAAATATTTTGCTGCCGGCCTTTCGTGTACTATCAACAAATCGCTTGGCATTTTGATTTATTATCCTACGTTCATTGTTTTTACTGGGCTACGAGATTATTGGCGGTTATGAGAAATAACTTTTCATCATTTACATTATTCTATTTTTCTGAAAATTGTTCACCGAAACCAGATTTCACCTATCCTGTTTGGTAAGGAAAATGCAATACGCCATGCTCGCTCATTCGGTAATGATCACAGGTAAGTATAGTTCAATTATATACCAATTCAGTGCATCAAAGAAAAATGAACGAACTATATGCCAGCTAGACAGAAATTTTCTTGAGTAGATTCTTATAGCAGATGAAAATTAACAAATCGAAAGGTTCTGGGATTTTCGATTTAGATGTTGTGAGAAGTTAAAAATCGTCTTATTTGATTAGCGCACCAGTCGGGATATAGCGAGTTTATTCCGTGGCCTAAATTTGGATAGACCACTAGTTCACAATTCGGAATATTTTCCTCCATGTATTTTTGTTGATCCAAAGTAGAAGTAGGAGATTTGTCACCGCATAAAAGTAGAGTAGGGGCCGTTACATCTTTGAGATATGGGCGAAAATCCAGCGTATCCAAATATGTTTGTAATTTACGTCCTATTTCTGATGATGTTTGGTCCATTTCTGCGATATACCAGTCTTTTAATTCTTGAGATGAATGGATCGGATCCAACCGCATATTAATAGTGGCTGTAGACCAGGCACCTATACCTTGTGCCATAGTCTGGTCCCAATCTTCACCCTGAATGTTTCGGTCTCTTCTGGGTAGACGACAAGGCGTATTGCATAGCACCAGTCCGCCGACTCTTGATGGAAATCGGCGAGCCAAGGCCAGACCCAAAATACCGCCAAAAGATTCACCGACGAAAATTATTTCAGGTAACGCTAATTCATCGAGGATTTGAATTATATCATCGGTAAACATATTCAAACTGGGATCATAGTCGTTAATCGGAACGGTAGATTTACCCATGCCCCGCATATCGGGCCGAAGGATTCCAAGTTCATTCCCTAATATGGGAAGCCAGTTGTACCAAAATTTGCTGTTACGGGAAAATCCATGTTGCAATAGCATAGTGGGAGTATCTCGCCAAGGAGCAGTAAAATTATCGTATTGGTAGTATATGCGCGGGTTAGATTCTGTAGTCAGATAACTCATATCGTACCTTTCTGGATTCTAATATGTAGGTTTTTTTGGATCGGGTATGTTGTTAATTAAAAGCGGTTATGACATGTTCTGAAAACAACATTAGGTCTTCTGATCGGATAGGATCTGGAAATATAAGAAAAAAATACTGTATCCCATAGTCAATGTACGATTGAATCTGCCCTATGCATTGATCGGGTGTTCCGTGGATAGATTTGGATATCTCTGTTTTATATTGGTTAATTTCCATATGTGCGGCTTGGGCTAATGCCGATATCTTTTCTTCAAAATCAAATGCGCTTTTGGCGATAATTACTCGAGTGTTATGGGTAACCTCTATTTCGGAGAAATCCCGATCGACTTGTTGGCAATGGGCTTCTAGCAGCTGCAATTTTTGGTTGTGCTCTAGGAGGCTTAATTCGGACCCTATATTGCATACATTGGCATACTTGGCTACTGCCCGTAGAAGATGACGCTCTCCATGGCCGCCGATTATCAATGGGGGATGAGGTTTTTGGATAGGTTTCGGGTTTATTGAAGCTTGAGAAGTCTGGTAGAAGGAACCTGTAAAAGTTGTATTGTCATCTTTCCACAGGTTTGTGATTAGTAGCACCGATTCTTCTAACATGGCCACTCGTTTGGGAGTGTCCGGGAAGTCTATGCCTGCCGATTGATGATCTCTCAGGCTACCTCCCGCACCTATCCCTAATTCAAATCGGCCATTACTGATCACATCCAAGGTAGCGCCCATTTTAGCCAACAAAAATGGAGGACGGTATAGGTTGGCCAGTACCATTGGGGTCAGCCGTATGTTTTCGGTAATCCCTGCGAAAGCGGAAAGTGTTGTCCAACATTCTAGTGTTGGGATGCCAAGGAGATCATATAGGGTAACGGAATAGTACCCCAGTTGATCAGCGAGGGTCACAGCATTTTTGAGTTCCCCAAAACTATAGCCACTCTGATGAATACGAAATCCAAACTTAATCTTTGATTCCATAATGTTATATGGTGACGGAACCCGTAGGTTAGATTTTCACGTTTACTCTATTGAATAGAGTTATATGGGGCTTGAGGATAGCCTGATGACCTCTATTTAATGTTACTGGGTTATCAGGCTAAACACGAAGCTTTAATTATTTTTCGAAAGCGGGTATAACCTCTTTACCCATTAACTCGATGGATTCTAGTACACGTTCGTGTGGAATGGTTTCGGTTTGCATGATTAACATGCATTGGTCGACACCTATATCCTCATACATTTTCACGGTTTTTATACAACTTTCCGGGTTTCCTGCGATAATAACCCCTCTATCTGCTAACGTATTAGAGTCTAGTTGAGCGACAGCCGCCCGAGCTGCCCCTGGTCCTGAATCAAGAGACAATCCAGCGTTTGCGGCTTGTTCTTTGTGGGCATCATCGGATTGGCGGAGCCAACGCCCGAAATCTGCTTGAAGATCATCAGGCACGCCGCCCCAGGCTTCCAACAACTCTTCGTAGGCTCCTATCCTGCCCTGAATGTAGGGTTTGTCAGGTCCAAAAAAAGTTTTCATTGATTCTGCCGCTAGGTCTTTTGCCTCCTGGTCGTCTTTGCCACAAAACGCGTGGACATTGTTGCCCCAGAAATCATTTACGAAAGCGCCTACGGGGTCTGCGTCCTTTATCGCATCTCTGTATACTTTTACGTGATTCGCAAGTATATCCACTGCATAGGAACCGGATGACAATACTCCTATTCCTTTCTGGGCGGCTAGTCGGAAACTTTCAGTTTGGGTGCAAGCTAAATACATCCTGGGATGGGGCGTCTGGTAGATGCTAGGAAGAACCCGTCGTGAGGGCACATTCCAGAATTTGCCTTCCCAAGTAAATTCTCCTTTAGATTGCCAAATTTGAGGTAGCATGTTGAGGGATTCATCCCACCGGTCACGGGTTTCTCTAGGGTCTATTCCTTGTCCAATCTGTTCATAGGCATTGGATCGGCCGGTACCAAATTCAACCCTGCCATCAGTCAGTTGATCTACCATAGCCACTCTTTCGGCAATGTGAATAGGATGGTGGCTAGGTAAAATAGATACACCAAACCCGATCCTAATGTTTTTGGTACGTTGACTTAACGCCCCGAATAATACTTCAGGGCATGGTGAACCTGAGAAACCGGTTAAGAAATGGTGTTCTACAAACCATAAGTTGTGGAATCCCATCTGGTCAGCTAATTCGCATTGTTCTAGGGTTTCTTTGTATAGACTATTCCAGTTAACATCACCGTCTTCCATTTCGCGTTGTGTCTCGAACAAAAGACCAAACTTCATAGGATTACTCCTCAAATATCGATTCCCAGTAGTATACCTTATATGCAATCTGCCTTGTACTGAACCTATTTGTGCTCATTTCGTTGTGGATGGGATAAATTAACCCTTTATAAGTTTGCTATTTCAATAGAGTCTACATTTTCGTTGAGCTCAAAACCAAATACTCGAGAAAAGAAATAATATTGAGCTTCTATAGCTTTTTTAATGTTGCTGGCTTGTCGAAATCCGTGTTGTTCGTTTTCAAAATTAATGTAGGCAGAAGGAAATCCTTTGGACTTCACTGCAGTGAACATATTTTCGGCTTGATCTGGTGGAACTATTTTGTCTTCCTGTCCTTGAAAGAGAATCAAGGAACAAGATAACTGATCAACGTAATTAATTGGTGATCTCTTTAAATATAAATCCTTGCTTTCTGGATATCGACCAATAAGTCCATCCAAGTAACGGGATTCAAATTTATGTGTATCTGTAGCGAGCGTCTGTAAATCGCTTACCCCGTAATAGCTTGCTCCAATTTGGAAAACGTCTGTAAATGTAAGACAAGCGAGGGTTGTATAACCACCTGCGCTACCCCCCTGTATAGCCAGACGGTTTCCGTCTACAATACCAGTCTTGACTAAATGCAGGGCTCCACCTGCACAGTCATTGACGTCTCTTATCCCCCAATTACCACGTAGTAGCTCCCTGTACTCCCTTCCGTAACCGGTGCTTCCGCCGTAGTTGACGTCAAGTACTGAAAACCCACGGCTGGTCCAGAATTGAATAGACAAATCCAAGGCTATTGATGTTGCTCCTGTAGGTCCTCCGTGACTCTTGACCAGTAGAGGAGGTTTCTCATCTGGAAGTCCTGAATATCTGGGGTTGGTAGGGCGATAGAGAAAAGCGTGAATGTCGAATCCATCATCGGTTTCGTATGTTATCGCTTCGGGTACAGAAACGTATTCGGGGTCTATAGTATTGGAATTAGAACTCTTGATCTTGATCAGATCCTTACCAGTGGTATCCATAGATAATATAGCCATTGGTTCTTCTGTTGACGCCGCTTGGAAAACCACACGATCTGGCCTGACCCGCACGTCTCCTCTCCCAAATTCTGTGTAGGGAATTAGGTAGTTTTCAGATGTCTGGTGTTCGACATCGAGCTTTGCCAATTTCCAAATTCCATTTTGATTAAATGCTGTTATCAATAGATCGTCTGTTAGATATCCATAGGTAGACATTCCTAGTGACCAGGGAGGTCTAGAGTACTCCGCATCCAATGGCCATATTGGGATAACTTCCTCAGACTGAAGTTTGTAGAGGTTCCACCAGCCTGTTGTGTCGGAAACAAAATGTAGAACGCCATTGGGTGACCAACTAGGTTCTAGAATCGAATTCGTTTCTCCTCCAAATACCATATGACTATTTTCGAGAAATCCGTTATCGGTTAAATCGGCAACCCACAACTCCGTGCCGTCCCAGGGCATATTAGGATGGTTCCAGGTTATCCAGGCTAACTGGGTAGCTTTTGGATTTATTCTCGGAGAGGAATAAAAGTCATTTCCCGTAACTAAAGGCTGAGCTTGGCCGATTCCCGTGGGGTCGATACTTACTAGGCTGTTCACTGGGTGTCTATGGGAATCAGAATGATCTTCTAGTATATAGATGATCCGATTGCGTTTGTGATCATATACTCCGTCTGCATACCTAAGCTCTCCCGAAGGCGTGATAGGAATTGGGGCTCCAGGCGGCTTTTGCCTATAAATACGTTGATCACGGTAGTTGCTAAAGTATACGGTTTCATTAGCTATCAAATAAGATGCACCTCCATATTCATGGACTAAACTACGGCAGCTATAAAGGTCAGGAGTAATATCATGCGAGTTTCCGTCCGGAGTACGCTTGACAAGTACCTGTCTTCCTCCATCAGATGGGCGGCCTTCTATCCAATAAATATCTTCGCCATCAAGAGATAATTGACCTAATGAGACAGTTTCATTAACTATCAAATCGGATGAAATAGGGGAAGACCATGATCCGAATTGTGATCGTATCTTTTCCATATAGGATTCCTTATTTTGATTCAGGTGTATAAATTATGGATTGGCTTACGGAATGTGCTAAGGTATAGCACATCAGAAAATAATTATACAAATAGTGGCAAACTAAACTCCGCAGAGGCGTTTTAAATGAGCATAGCATCTATCCTTGAGAATGCACCGAAGCTGGCCCTCGAATGGGCTTCTGAGAGAGACGATAGACAACAGCGGATCGAAGCAGACCCCGCTGACTACGAACGTCTGAGACAAATGGGAATACCGTTGCTAGGTGTTCCCGTAGAATTCGGAGGGTTTTGGGAAAATCTGTCCCAGTCGGCCCGTCCCATGTGTACCATGTTAAGAGCGTTGGCCAAGGGTGATCCGTCCATCACGTTGTCTAGTGCCATGCATCAAGGTGTGCTGGCTTCTTGGAGGCTCCCATCGGTTCCTGAACCATTTAATGACGGGTTTCAGCGTCAACGGAAGGAAGTGTTTGAAACGGTTGTTGGAGGAGCCTGGTGGGGAACTATAGTATCTGAGCCGGGAAGCGGGGGGGATACTGGTCTGACTAGATCCCAATGTGTACCGGAGGAACACGGTGATTTTAAATATAGATTGTCAGGGCAGAAGCATTTTGGCAGCGGATCCGGGTTAACATCATTTATGACAACACGTGCTGTAGCAGAAGGCGAGACTACGCCTGATCTGTTTTTCATGGAAGTGCGGGATCAGCCTTGGGATGGGAGTACTGGGATGCGGTTATCTAATGCATGGCGCGGTCACGGTATGATGTCGACTAACAGCCACGCGTTTGAGTTCCAAAACTATCCTGCTACCCGGATAGCTTGGCCAGGGCATCAAGCTGAGATAATGGCTGCGAACAACACTCTTGGCGGCCTATCATTTACATCTGTGATCACGGGTGTTGTTGACGCGGCAATGGATTACACTCGAGAACAATTAAAACAAACCATCAGCTCCGGTAGCTCCTTAAGAGCGTTGCAACAAGTGGAATGGACATTAGCAGAGCAGGAGGCTTGGTTGATCGATCAGGCTTGGGAAGGCGGCGTGAAAGTTTTGGAATCGGGAACCACGGACCGGAAAATTGTCTTGACAGTAAAAGAGAGTGTAGCTCGTTTAGCCGAATCAGTTTTGGGTCGTTTGTGCAGGCTTTCTGGAGGGACAGCTTACACCTGGTATTCTCCTTTAGGAGCTTGGTTCGAAGATGTAAGAGCATTAGGGTATCTCAGGCCGCCATGGGCATTGGCATATGATAATTTATTCAATATGAGTTTACGGGATTAGTAAAGTGCTAAATTTATGGGCGCCTAATAACGGTTAGTTCTTCAAACTAATAGCGTTAGCTCGATAGTTTTTCATAATCATAGGAGTAGGTGAATGGACCACAAATTTAAAGATTTGACAGTTATCCGGCCGGGCGCCTCTAATGGTGATGGGACGGTAATAAGTATAGATTTAATAAATGGGACACAGATTTATGCTGTTTCCGTCGCGCGAGAGGGTTTTTCGTATACTGGCCCTACATGGGCTTATTTGTTTGAAAATGAGGGGCTTACTCTCATTGATGCTGGGGAGCTGGGCTCATTCTCCAAACTGGACGATGGTTTGGAATGCGCGGGGTTTAGAG
>CAJXEF010000102.1 GCA_913052545.1 uncultured Chloroflexota bacterium | reverse complement strand
TTGGTTTTTCTCCCTTCTGACCGTTTGCGCATCGGTCGCAGTCGTTGAATTTCAAAGAATGACCTCAAAAGGTGCTCGTCAGACCCCACGGCTCTTAGGAATAATTTGGACAATTTCGTTTCTAATAGCCGGTCTATGCTCCGTTGGACTAACCCAGTTTTTGATCATGTCACTCGTAACAGTTATCGTCGGAATGTTCTTAACAGGCCTGTGGACAATTATATTCTGCGATCGAATTACCATTTATCGAACATGGCTTACCACATCCTTAGGGTCTATATATATAGGTTTTTGTTTGTCCCATGCGCTAGCACTCAGGAATTTAGGATCAGAAGATAGCTGGGGTCGAGACTGGATATTATTCGCCGTCATAATGATTTTTTCGAGCGACACTGGCGCATATCTAGTGGGAAGATTTATAGGTAAACACTCATTTGCCCCCAAATTGAGTCCCAACAAAACCTGGGAAGGTACTATAGGTGGATTTATACTAGTTATAATTGCGGCAATTTCCCTAAAGGAATTTTTTTTCTCCGGAATCATTTACTGGCAAGTGCTTCTTATCAGTGCTACAGTAGGGATAATGGCACCCACTGGAGATCTATTTGAATCAAAATTGAAACGGATATATGGACTAAAGGATACGGGAGCCATACTCCCTGGACATGGTGGTATGCTGGATAGATTAGACAGCACATTATTGACCATACCATTTGTATATTACTTTGCTTTCACCATAATTCATTATTAAAACACATCAATGAAAAAGATAGTCATATTAGGATCGACCGGTTCCATAGGGCGTCAAACCCTAGACATAGTTAGAGCCTTTCCTGATGAATTTGAAGTTATAGGTTTAGCAGCAGGCCACAATACCACGTTGCTAAGCCAACAAATCCGAGAATTTAAACCCAAACATATCTCGTCGCTAACACATTTAGATTCTCCAATATCTAATGTAACTTTTACTTCTTTATCAGATATGGCAGGAATTCCTGAAGTTGATATGGTCGTAGTTGCGACTACAGGATCCGTCGGATTAATCCCGACTCTCAAAGCTCTTAAAGAAGGCAAGTCGGTGGCTCTGTCTAACAAAGAGCCCATAGTTATGGCAGGACATATAATCAAAGCCTATGAATCTCAATATGGAGGGCAGATACTTCCTGTAGACAGTGAACCGAGCGCTATTTGGCAGTGTCTTCAGGGAGAAGACACTGAAATAAGACGGCTAATAATTACTGCATCGGGCGGCCCCTTTAGAGAATGGGACGAAAGCAAGCTGGACCAAGTCACACCATCCCAAGCTCTTAAACATCCCACGTGGGCCATGGGAGACAAAATCACCATCGACTCTGCCACCTTGATGAATAAAGCTTTTGAGGTAATAGAATCCCACTGGTTATTTGATGTTGAATGGGATTCTATAGAAGTAATGATTCACCCACAAAGTACAATCCATTCTATGGTGGAATTCCAAGATGGATCGGTTAAGGCTCAACTAGGACCTCCAGATATGAGGCTACCTATACAATATGCGCTATTTTATCCCGACCGACCATCTAATCTTCTGATACCTAAACTAGACACCAATATTAGCCATTGCTTTGACCTGAAGCCTTTAAACTCAAATCGCTACCCTTGTTTTGAACTGGCTCTACATACTGCCAAACAAGGGGGCACTTTCCCGACAATACTGAGCTCGGCGGATGAAGTGGCTGTTAATGCTTTTTTAACAGGTAAGCTAGCTTTTACAGATATACCACATTTAATGGAACGTGTTATAAATGAACACCTACCGGGTAGCGGAACTGAGGTTTCAGAAATTCTTGAGGCCGATGCTTGGGCTACTGACCGATCTTTGAAAATACTTGAGGAATATTATTGATTGAAACGTTAGTTGGTTTCAACTGGACACCGGTTATTATTTCGCTAGTTTCGTTTATCCCAATGCTAATTTTTTTAGTAGTAGTGCACGAACTGGGACATTTCTTCACTGCAAAATGGTTTGGTGTTAAAGTGCTCGAATTTGGCATCGGATATCCCCCAAGAGCATTGGGATTTTATACAGGAAGAACCGAAGTGCTGACTGATGAAAACACTGAATTTATAAATATATCAGGATTGGAAGACCTGAAACTAGGAACCGTTATCAAGATCAGCTCGCTAGAAGATGAGAACGGCAACTTAGTTAGTCGTATTATTGAAGCCCCTCAAAAACAATCAAATCTAAACAAGACAAAACCCTTTCAAGAAGCATCCACAGATCAATTACTTAACCACACCGGAAAAGTAAGGGAAATCAGTAGCGACAGATTCCTTATATCAGATATGTTGTATTCGCTAAATTGGACACCTCTAGGAGGATTTGTTCGATTGGCGGGGGAAAACAATCCTTCAGTACCCCGTAGTTTAGCAGGTAAGGGTATTGGCGCACGGGCTATAGTATTGTCTGCTGGATCATTCATGAATGCTATTCTGCCGATCATAATCTTTACAATCTTGTTCATGATTCCTCAAGATAAAACCTTTGGCAACGTCGTGGTAACTCAGGTATTCCCAGAATCGCCTGCACAGTTTGTCGGGATCCAATCGGGAGACATTATTTTGCAGGCCGATGGAGACAAAGTAGACAACTTAAATGATCTAGTACGGCTAATTAACTTCAATTCGGGCTCAGAAATCCAATTGGTCATAGAACGAGCGGGCACACAGATACAGATGGATATCACTCCACGGATTAATCCTCCCGCAGGCCAAGGTCCTACAGGGATATCGATTGACCTATACAATCCTACGGAGAAGCGTGTTTCGCACCCACCTTGGACTGCCGTATATCATGGCGTTAATGATACTTGGGAGTTGTTAATCTTATTGAAACGCGAGATTTTCTCGTGGATCGCCGGATATAAATCGCCTGAACTTTCAGGGCCAATCGGGATAGCCCAAGTTACAGGAGAAGTTACCCAGGAGGGTGGCTATAGAGGCTGGCTGGTATTGGCTATACTTTTCAGCGTCAACCTCGCTATCCTAAACATCTTGCCAATCCCCATGTTAGATGGAGGCAGGCTACTTTTCGTTATAATAGAATGGATCCGTCGCGGCAAACGTATACCGCCAGAAAAAGAAAATCTGGTACACCTAGTTGGATTCGCGGTATTAATTGTGCTAATTATATTAATTAGCACAAACGACATTAATCGATTATTGCAAGGTAATAGCCTGTTAGGAGGATAATCTTTATGATAATTAGTGAAATGCATTTCCTCCAGAAGAGAAGCGGTTCGTGATAAAGGATTTGATGTGAATAAGAGAAGAGTAACTAAACCGGTGTATGTCGGAGATGTCAAAGTCGGTGGGGGATCCGATATAACTGTACAATCTATGACTAAAACCGATACTAGAGATGTAAAAGCAACGGTCCGACAAATCAAGGAGCTGGAGGAAGTGGGTTGCGAAATTATACGTTGCGCAGTACCTGATATGGAAGCAGCGAAGGCGATGCGGGATATCAAGCAACAAATCAGCATACCGCTTATAGCTGACATCCATTTTCATTACCAGCTAGCCCTTGAATGTGCAAAAGGCGGGGTAGATTGCCTTAGGTTAAATCCGGGGAACTTAAGGAATGAAGAACAAGTCAAGGAAGTGGTACGAGAAGCAAAGCTGAGAGACATTCCAATACGTATCGGAGTTAATTTTGGTAGTTTGCCTCCTGTCGGAGGTATTGGGCGCACCAGGGGATTTTCTCGTCACATGGACATGGTAAACCAGTTACCCAAAGCTGGTGAAAATGAAGCCGGGGAGTACAGTGTCGTAGACCATATGATCGCCACTGCTCTTTGGGAAATCAGTCTATTAGAAGAACAAAATTTTGATCAAATCAAGATTTCAATGAAGGCATTCGACGTTCCAACGACCATTGAAGCCTATCAAAAATTGTCTGAGATGGTCCCCTACCCCTTGCATTTGGGAATAACTGAGGCTGGGACTGTACAAGCAGGTTCTATTAGGACTGCGGTGGGGCTTGGGTATCTGTTATATGAAGGAATAGGCGACACAATACGTGTATCACTTAGCGGTGACTCTAAAGAAGAGGTGTTTGCGGGTTACGAAATCCTTAAATCCTTAAACTTGAGACGAAAAGGAGTCACACTAGTTGCATGCCCTAGTTGCGGGCGTGCAGATGTAGACGTTGTTAAGCTAGCCAACGACGTTGATGCGATTATCAAGAAAAGTGACAAAAACATAAAAGTTGCCGTCATGGGATGCGAGGTAAATGGCCCAGGTGAAGCTAAAGATGCAGATGTTGGGATCGCTGCTGGAGCAGGGCGGGCAATAATATTTCGTAAGGGCGAAAAGGTCAGGGTAGTACCAGAAGATGAGATGCTATCTGCTCTGATGGAAGAAATAGAAAAAACCCCGAGTCCCGAAATTAGCAATTAATCGACCATGTCGATCCAGGAGAGTTACCATTGCTAATCAGCCAACTGATATCAAAAACCCTAAGAGAAGATCCAGTAGAAGCAGAAACTGATAGCCACCGTCTATTACTTAAATCGGGCATGATTTATCAAGTGGCCTCAGGTATCTACGCTTTTCTACCGTTGGCTTATAGGTCCATTCGTAAGATTGAACAGCTTATCAGAGAAGAAATGGATTCTACGGGTGCCCAAGAGCTTTTCATGCCTACGCTACAGCCTGAGGAACTATGGGAACAAACTAATCGAAGGTCTGCATTTGGAGATAACTTATTTTCGCTATCTGATAGGCGCAATCGAACCTTAGTCCTAGCCCCAACCCATGAAGAACTGGTCACCAACATAGCCAAAGCTAATATACAGAGTTATCGTGATCTACCGGTAATACTTTACCAAATCCAAAACAAATTTCGGGACGAACCACGACCCAGAGCAGGTTTGGTCCGCGTCCGAGAATTCGCAATGAAAGATGCTTACAGCTTTAACGGAGACGAAGCTAGCCTTGATGAAAGTTACCAATCAATGGCCAAAGCCTACAAAAACATTTACGAGCGTTGCGCCCTTCCAGTGTTAATGGCAGAAGCCGATAGCGGCGCTATAGGAGGAAAAGATTCTCACGAATTTATTTTTCCTACGGATACAGGAGAGGATACCGTTATTACATGCCCTAACTGCCAATACACAGCAAATGCCGAAAAAGCTATCAGCACGCGCCCGGACTCCAATAAACCTAGCCCATTACCGTTGTCAGAAGTGATCACTCCTAGCATTAAAACTATATCATCATTAGCAGAATACCTAGAAATCGAATCATCTGAAACATTAAAATCCGTCTTTTATTGGGCTGACCGAGAACTGGCATTCGTCGTTATCAGAGGAGATATAGAGGTCAACGAAGTTAAACTTAAAAATACCTTACACTGCTCTGACTTACGATTAGCTTCAGATGACGAAATAATAAATGCAGGACTTGTGCCAGGATACGCCTCTCCAATCGGGATAAAGAACATAAAAATCATAGCCGACAAATCCATCAGTACCGGCACTAATTTTGTCGTCGGGGGTAACTCGCCTGATAAACATTTTAGGAATGCAAATTACCCCAGAGATTTTCAGGCTGATTCCATTTCAGATATAGCACTTGCCCAAGCGGGAGATCTATGTGCCACTTGCAATACTATTTTAGAAGCAACTAAAGGGGTAGAAGTCGGCCATATATTTAAACTAGGCACTTTCTTTTCCGAAACACTAGGTGCTTTGTTCCTATCCCAAGACGGGCAACAATACCCTATTATGATGGGCTGCTACGGAATCGGCGTAGGACGCCTTTTAGCAGCCATAATAGAAACAAACCATGACGATCGAGGAATCATTTTCCCAGCCTCAATAGCCCCTTATCAAGTCCACGTGGTTGGATTAAATCTATCATCTGAAGACGTAGCAACCACAGCAAACGAGATTTACAAACAGCTGTGGGCAGAAGGTATTGAAACCCTTTTTGACGACCGGTTAGATGCAGCAGCGGGTGTGAAACTGAATGATGCTGACTTATTAGGGATTCCCATCCGAGTAGTAGTGAGTCCAAGGAATATCGAAAATAAAATGATTGAAATAAAGTCTCGTCGAGACACCGAACCTCACTTGGTACCCATGACTTCTTTGATCTCCCACATCAAAATCATCTTGAGCAACCGAAGTTAGCAGATTTCACTATAATCAAACCATTAACGTCGAGATTTTCGAACCTTTTATGGAATCTGCGAAATAGGGTAAATAAATAATTACACTTACTACCCTCCAGGTGTGGTAAACACAGTTAACAAATACTGGAGATTAGCTTTTAGCTGCGGAGCAATATCTCCTTCATGAGAAGTGGATAATAATAAGAGCAAACGCATTTGAGCAACCAAGTCCCCAGCTAAATTCTTTTTGGCTTCCTCCAAAGTATCACCTTCAACAGGGACGCGTAATCCCTGCAATGGTAACTTAGTAGTTGATTCCCCAGCCCAGAACTTGTCTAAACTATCTATGACTATGATCGGAACCTCTGCCTTAAGAGTAAATTGTGAACCATCAGGTGTATCAGAGGGACCAAGTCTATCCACCATGACCCTGGTTACGTCGCTGTGACTAATGTGGAAGGTAGCAGCATTAGGCTGACTAGTACTGACACGTCTCCATTCCCAATCTTCAGGTGTCGAAACATCAACCCCAGGTTGAATATCTACAGGACAAGAGATGTCTTCAGATATGGGTTGACCTTCTTCTCCATAATTCATTCTGTAGTCACCTTTTCGTCCGGGTCTAATTCCCAGGCCGTATAAACTTGTGGAGGCAATGTTATCGGCCCTACGGCCTCTTCGTATTCCTTCAAATGCTTATTTGTCAGTAAAGCCATAGCTTTGAGCATTTGCGGACTAACTTTGATCCTAGCCCGCAGTATTGGTTCACGTTCTTCCATCTGTTCACCGAAAAATAATACTGCTGAATATAAACTACTGAAAATATGCAAGGAATCCGCGTAAAAACTTATGGGCTCTCCGCTTATCTCACCACTTTGACCTTGCCCAGACTGCGTATCACCAGGATTAACGTAAGTATCTTCTTGGGGAACTTGATCTTCGGGCGGCACATATGGACGTTGAATGATCGGCATATATCCTCCTATAGGTAATATATTTATTATGGATAGTCTGAAAAGTACCTATCTATATTGTATTTATAATATGCCCATTATACACATTAGCCACAATCCTTCAGTAGGCTTAACACAACATTTAACAACCTAGAGGATCAGCCGTTCATTATTTTTATCAGACTCAGACCCTATGAACCAAATAGACACCATAGATGACAGGGCAAGGAAAATCGAGATAGTAAACGCCACTGTATAATTACCCGTTATATCGAATAATAACCCTCCAAGTATTGGACCTACTGCGATACCAATCCCTCTACCTACATCGACCAATCCCATAACAGATCCTAACGTATGGGAAGGAATAATATCAGCTGCTTTCGCACCTACTACCAAACCACCAACTCCCTCACTCAAGCCCACCAACCCTACATACACAATCAG
>CAJXEF010000101.1 GCA_913052545.1 uncultured Chloroflexota bacterium | reverse complement strand
ATCAAAGACCCCATTTCAGAAGACATCCGGGATTCTAAAAAAGCAATAACTTTATTATTTAACGACACCAAATGCTATACAGCACACTCCCCTTCACCACGTTCGAGCACGTAGGCGTTGGTACGGTCCCAATCAAAATACAAGTCAGAACCTGGCTCAGCAGTTTCAGAAACTTGAGCTGCTTTACTAGCTACCTCTGTTATACCTTCGAGTCCTACTCTATCCAAGAATTGGTTGAACTCCTCACGTTCATCGGATCTTTCGCTAGTATAGTAGTTCGTAATCTCCCTTACTACACCCGGCACCATTTTCGCAGGTACTTTGACCTTGGGTATACGGCTACCAATACGAGAATCCTCAACTTGATTATCTCCGTAGTTTCCACCCAGGAACAACTCGTATGACGGTATTTGCTGACCTTCTGGACCTTTGACCGCAGCACCGTGAAACCCTATGTTTGCGATATGGTGCAATCCACAACCATTTGGACATCCACTCATCTTGATTCTGATTTTTTTAACACCATCATCATCCAGAATATCTCCCCAGGAATTAACCTCCTCGCCAATTGCCTTAGCCAATCCCATTGAAGAAGTAATACCAAGTTTACAACTGTCTGTTCCAGGGCAAGAAACCACATTTGAAATAGTCAAAGCTCCCGGCTCTGCCAATCCGAGTCCTTTTAACGCTTCCCATAATTCGTGCAGTTGCTCTTCAGGAACCCATCTTAAAGCCAAGTTTTGCTCTTGAGTAGCACTTGCTCGCCCACCTGTGAAACTTCTAAGTATGCTAGCCATACCCTTAAATTGCTCAGTATTTAAATCTCCCCTAACCGGCTTTACATATACTAAACAATATCCTTCTTGCTTTTGTTTAAATACGTTGGATTCTTTCCACTTATCAAATTCTTTTTCGACTCCGGGCGAACCATTGGAGCTAGATCCGGTGGCAACTGGAGGTATTTCTCGTTGTAAGTCTTCGATACCCATATATGGAGAAGGATCTATAGGTCCAATTTTCGACAACTCTTCTTCGACTAGATCACGGAATGCCTCTAACCCTATTCGATCAATGAGAACTTTCAACCTAGCCATCATCCTGTTCTTACGAAGGGATTCGGCATTATTGAAAACAGTCCAGATTGCCTGAGCTAATCTCAGATAATCTTCCTCAGGCAGGAATTCATATAAAGGCTTGGCCAATCTCGGCATGATGGAAGTACCTCCACCAACAAATACCTTGAAGCCTTTTTTCCGTTGGCCATCGACCTCCTTTATCTGGGAGACATATGTCAGATCTTGGATGGCCGCAGCAACTGCATCATGAGACTCACAACCTGTAAAAGCAGTCTTAAATTTCCGCGGAAAACCCTGTGTAAGCGGATTTCTAACTCCAAATCTTACATAGGCAGCTAGATAAGGAGTAGGATCAAATATTTCGTCTGCACAAACACCAGCAGAAGGAGAACCAACTACATTACGAACAGTGTTTCCACAAGCTTCCCTTGTACTAAGGCCTACTTCCCCTAACATCCTTATAACAGCCGGGCACTGAGCCAAAGGTATGTGATGGAATTGGATATTTTCCCTAGTAGTTATATGACCTTTATGAAGAGGAGCATATTTTTCAGAAATGTCACTTAGGGCGTCCAAAGCCTCCGGTGTAACACGGCCCCCAGGTAACTTAATACGAATCATCTGAACGTCAGACTGGCGCTGTCCATATACCCCTTGCCTTAGTCTGAATGGAGTAAATTCAGCATTATCCAGTTCTCCAGATTCGAATCTATCTGACTCCGCCTCTAACCGGACTATCTCCTCCTCCATAAAGGGAATAATCCCTGAAGAAGCCTTTGATAATTCCAAACTCTGTTCATGGATTTCTTCAGGAGTAACCTGTCTCACATTTTGAGTATTACTAGCCAAGATGTCCTCCAATTTTTAGACAAAATAAAAGCCCACCAGATAACAGATCTAGGTGGGCATAAACCTTCCATGTGGGAATAGTTATACTGCCCCCTAGCTAGGGGGACACGTACAAGTGCAACGACAGCTATTCCAATACATACGATTCATAGTAGCAAAGTGTAGTCTTAAGCTTTCAAATTGTCAACCTGAATAGAAGTGACAAATTAAAAGGCTATCCGAACCGCCCAGTTATATAAGCTTCAGTACGTTCATCAGTAGGATTAGTAAACATTTGCCTAGTTTCGTTAAACTCTATCAATTCAGCCACTCTACGTTCATCACCCATCAAAAAGGCGGTAAAATCAGATACTCTTGCAGCTTGCTGCATATTATGCGTGACTATAACTATAGAATAATCCTCAGATAACTCTCTCATTAGCTCTTCTATGGCTAAAGTCGCCATAGGATCCAAAGATGAACACGGCTCATCCATAAGAATCACACGAGGGCTAACAGCTAGTGCACGAGCAATACAGAGCCTCTGTTGCTGGCCCCCAGAAAGCGCGAGCGCACTGCTTTTAAGTCTATCTTTGACTTCATCAAACAATGCAGCGCGCCGTAATGATACCTCAACTAAACTTTGAAGATCTCCACGGAACCCATTGATTCTTGGTCCGAAGGCAACATTGTCGAAAATAGACTTTGGAAAGGGATTAGGTCTTTGAAAGACCATTCCGACCTGGTAGCGGATGGTGGTTGGATCAATATCTGGGGCATATAAATCATGTCCTTCGAAAAGGACCTGACCAGACATCTTAAAATTGGGTATCAGATCGTTCATTCTATTAAAGCATCTCAGTAAAGTGCTCTTACCTGATCCAGATGGTCCAATAATTGCAGTTATTTTGCTCCTAGCAACATCTAGATTTACGTCGGAAATAACCTGAGTGGTACCATAATAAACGCTCAATCGTTTAGCTTGAACTACCGCCGATTCTCCCGTCACAGTATCGATCCTCATGCTTCAGACGCCTGATCTTTTTTGGAACTTCAATCTTAACAACACAGCCACTGCATTCATGGATAGCAGGACCACCAATAACACCATGATAGCCGCGGCAGCCACTTCATGGAACGCTGCCTGGGGTCTGGATATCCAGCTAAATATCTGTATAGGGAGTACAGTAAATTGACTTAATAGACCATCCGGTGCGAACGGCACAAATGCCATTGCACCCAACACAATAAGTGGAGCTGCTTCACCTATAGCTCTGCTTACTGCTAAAATAACCCCCGTCATTATTGAAGGAAACGCCTGCGGTAAAACCAAATGCCAAATGCTCTGCCATCGGGAAGCTCCCAAGGCAAACGCTCCTTCTCTGATAGTAGATGGCACAGCGCGTAAAGCCTCTTCGGATGCTATGATTACTATGGGTAAAACCAACAAGGCCATGGTAAATCCACCGGCTAAGACACTATCTCCTAATCCTAGAGTTCTAGCAAATATCTCCAAACCTAATAATCCATAAACCACCGATGGAACGCCCGCTAAATTCGAGATGTTTACCTGTACCGTTTTAACAAACCATCCTCTGGTAGCATATTCTTCAAGATAAACGGCTGCACCGACACCTAATACAAAAGATGTGATTGATGCTATAGATATGACATATATGCTACCTATTAAAGCACCATATATACCTGCCCTCTCTGGACGTCTCGAAGGAAATCCCGTTAGAAAATCCCAGTCTATTCGATTCCAACCCTGTTCTATAATATTGTAAAGAAGAGTAGCCAACACCATTAGTACTAAAACTATAGCCAACAAACAGATTGCATGGAAAATCCTTCCTTTCCATTTTCGCCGTAACATGCCGCGTTGGAAATATTCGTATCCCGATTCCATCCTTATTCGTAGACCTCTCGGAATTTGCCTACAACCATCTGACTTAAAAGATTCATAACCAAAGTAATTAAAAACAGACTTATACCTACTGCAAATATAGTTTTATGCGCTAATGTTCCTGTCGGTGCATCCCCCAAGACAACTTGAACAATATAACCAGTCATAGTTTGTATTGGGACCAATGGATTAAAAGTAAAATTAGGATTACTACCAGCCGCAATAGCAACTATCATAGTCTCCCCTATTGCCCGAGACACCGCCAAAATAAAGGCTGCGACTATGCCAGATAGGGCAGCTGGAACCACTACTCTAGTTGCGACTTCCATCTTAGTAGCACCCAAAGCGTAAGCCCCTTCCCTCAAAGATCTGGGAACTGCTTTCATAGCATCTTCGCTAAGACTAGAAACCATCGGCAATATCATAATACCCATTACGATAGCCGGACTTATCGCATTAAAAATTGCCACATCATCAGAAATACTTCGCAACAACGGTGTCACAAATAATAAAGCAAAAAACCCATAGATTACGGTAGGAATACCAGCTAAAATTTCTAGAATCGGTTTGAGTATTTGCCTAGCTGGATCAGGAGCATATTCGCTAAGGTATATTGCACTTAATAGCCCAAGGGGTAAGGCTATCAGCATAGCCCCGAAAGAGGTTAATAATGTTCCGGTTAGTAGAGGCCATATCCCAAAGTGTTTAGAAGAAAAAAGCGGGGTCCATTTCGTACTCGTCACGAATTCTATGATGGATACTTCTGAAAAAAAAAGCCCCGCTTCAAAAATTAAAACGGAGACAATTCCTATAGTGGTCAGAATAGAAACGACACTACATAAAAGCAGTAATATCTTAATTATCCGTTCAGTAAAATACCTTCTTAACCTGAGTTCGCTGGTGGAAACGAAACCAATCGGTCCCAAAAACTTCACCTATACCAATGGCATGGATTATTTTAATAAAACGCCCATTGCAAAACGTAAACAGGATAACCTTGGTATTACTCCTTGACAAGGGTTCTCTGGAAAGTTTAAAGTCCGACGGTTTTTGACTCAAGGCATTTATATGCTGCCATAAAAGAAATATAATTATATAGACTTGGCGCATCATTTGGGCTCAAACACACAAATGGCCCTTAATCAACTTGTTAA
Source organism: uncultured Chloroflexota bacterium (assembly GCA_913052545.1). The sequence goes on along the minus strand of CAJXEF010000101.1, from coordinate 2,898 downwards.
GGTTAATGTGAAATGATCAATATTGAATATGTCGTTAAATTAACAGTAAGTTTATTATCAGTGCTGTTAATGACTCTGATAAAAATCTGAATGTCGTTAGTTAGCTTCTTGATTGTAGCGAGGTAATAAATTGAATGACTCTCTGATGTTAAGTGTAGTAGATCAGTCTCCAATGAGAGAGGGAAGCACCGCCGGTACAGCCCTGAGGGAAACAATAGACTTAGCCGTAGCCGTAGAATCTTTAGGATACCATCGTTATTGGGTAGCAGAACATCACAGCATACCCAATTTCGCGGGTACCAGTCCCGAGATGCTGATAGGCCAAATAGCCGCACAGACAGAAACTATAAGAGTAGGTAGCGGCGGAGTGATGCTCTCACATTATAGTTCTCTGAAAGTCGCTGAGAATTTCAGTCTACTAAACTCTCTCTACCCAGGCCGAATAGATCTTGGAATCGGGCGAGCCCCTGGTAGCGACCAAGTTACCGCTTCTGCTCTAGCCTACCCGAGTCATCCCAAAGAAATCAGATATTTCCCTCAGCAAATCCATGATCTCCTTGGTTTCCTTTCAAATACTCTTGAAGATGATCACCCTTTTTCCTCTATACAAGTTTCTCCATCGATTTCAGAAACATCACCAGCCGTTTGGCTATTGGGATCCAGGTATGATAGCGCCATGATGGCAGCACAAATGGGACTACCTTTCGCCTACGCCCATTTTTTTGGCTCTGGATCTCAAGAAGGACCCGCTATAGTAGAGGGATACCGAAGAAATTTTCAGCCTTCAGACAACTTGTCAGAACCCCTCGTCAACGTAGGTATTCACGTCCTATGCGCTGATACGGAAAAAGAAGCGTTGAAATTAGCCTCCAGCCGGAATTTAGCCAGATTGAAATCCATAACAGGAAGAGCTCAGGGCATCCCATCTGTAGAAGATGCTCTCAATTTTTCCTATCGGACTGATGAATTAGCCTTTATGGAGCAATATAGTAGGAATTGCGTAGACGGTGATCCCCAGCAAGTAAAGCAAGGACTCCATGATCTAGCTGAACGATATCAGACCTCAGATCTCAGCATAGTGACAATTTGTTATGCATATGAAGACCGACTCCGTTCATACCAATTAATAGCCAAAGAATGTGGACTGGGCAATATCAAACTCCCATCTTAGTCGCCAAATCCATGAAATCGGTAGCTACCACATTGAATGAAGGATCGGGAGTAGGGTCCGGTGTTCTCCCCTGCCCATGTTCCATTGGCCGGGGAATAAAACCTGTCTGTAAGCCGACCTTTTGCGAAGCAAGCAAATCACCCTGATGGGCAGCAGTCATCATCACCTGGTTAGGTGTCAAACCGAGGAGGTTCACGGCAGTCTGATAACTCTCGGGATCAGGCTTATAATGCCGAGCAACTTCAGCACCCAGGATGCAATCCCACGGCAAGCCGCCGTTTTTGGCCATATTCGTCATCAAAGCAATATTTCCATTAGACATAGTGGCAATTATGTATTTACTCTTCAAACGATAAAGTCCTGGCACCGAATCTGACCAAGGGCGCAAATTATGCCAAAACAAGTTCATTTGATCCTTCTCTGAATCTGAAAACCCCGTCAGATCAAATTGTTCTAAGACTACATCAAGTGACATACGGTGCAAAGAATCCAGATTGGTCCATGGCAAACCACCATTCCTGACTTTATCCATAAACGGTCGGTATTGACCTCTCCAAGAATCAGCAAATTCACCCCAATCGGCTTCGACACCTTTTAACCTGCCTAATTCCTGACATTGATGAATAATACTAGATCTCCAATCCACTACCGTCCCAAATACATCAAATATTAAAGCTTTAACTTCACTTAACGACATTAGATTCCCCTCACATAAATTACCACAATGATAACAAAATTAATCTAACCTATCATCCAGCGGGTATCATCCATGATGATACCTCAATGAAACCACCCCTATTAAAAAGTTCTGTAATAATATAACCGTTATTAAGGCTCTCGATATTAATTATGAAAAAAGTGATTATAGATACAGATCCAGGGATTGATGATGCTGCAGCATTACTTTTAGCGTTGGCTAGTCCCGAATTATCAATTGTTGCCATAACCACTATCTACGGTAATGCCCCCGTTGAAGTAACCACTCAAAACGCCTATAAAATCCTATATTCAGCATCTCGTATTGATATACCCATTTACCTCGGCGCTTCAAAGCCTCTACTTAGAGATCCAAATACTGGCTGGGCTTTACATGTGCATGGTGACGACGCTTTGGGCAATACCTATCTACCTGTACCGGATGTATCAGATATCAAACAGCCTCACCACGCAGCAATTGAAATAATAAATCGCGTCATGGCGGAACCAGGTGAAATTACACTCATAGCCCTAGGTAGACTAACTAACATTGCCTTAGCGCTAAGTATTGAACCCAAGTTGGTCGAGTCTGTGGCAGAAATTATAGTGATGGGAGGAGCTATCTATGTCGCTGGAAATGTGTCCAGGTTCGCAACAGCCAACCTCCACGAAGACCCTGAATCGGCTTCAATTGTTTACCAATCGGGCGTACCTATTGTCCAAGTCGGATTAGATGTTTGTAACGATGTGGAGATTCCTCCGGATCAATTCTCAAAGATACAAAGTAAACCAACTACTTCGGCACAACTATTAACCGCAGCCACTCCAGTCTTACAATCTTATTATCGCAACCATAATCTACTTAAGAGCGATCAGGCCGTAAGATTTAATGATATGCCAGCGGTAGCCTACGCTATAAATCAAACCTTTTTTACCAGCTCTCAACACGCTGTAGCTATTGAGATTCATGACGAAAAATCAAGGGGCCAAACCCGGCTAGTAACTTCATCGACAACGCCTAAAAATAAATG
>CAJXEF010000100.1 GCA_913052545.1 uncultured Chloroflexota bacterium | reverse complement strand
AGAAGATCGTGCTGGCTATAGAAGAAATGACTCGTTTATCCAAGCTACGTAACTTCCAGCTTTATCTTGTCTTGGTTGCACCACAAGCATATTACCTTAAAGCAGCCGATCCCACTTGGAATTGGCCTGATCAATGGGACTCACGAGAAACCGAATACCAACTGTTGAAAGACATATTGGAACGTCAATCCAACTATATTAGCGGTGAATTTACTCCTGAAGAGATTGGGAGTATTACGGGGCTTCCTGTGACATCCATATCCGACACCTTATTTGCCTCCTCTACGAGCGATCATGCGCTTAAAGGTATTCGACATTTCAACGAAGTAGGCTATACCATGTTAGCCCATGCCGTTGCTAATCGAATCACATTGGATCAGCAACAAAATAGATCCAATATTAACCCTTAATTAATCGGTCGACACAAGGCGATAAATACCAGTATTTTGAGATAAAATATAGATATTTCCAGAGAGATCTTCGGCGAAAGACGTGATATAGAGATCTGAGTCCATCAGAAGTCTAGGCTCCGAAACCCCTTCTAACAGCCTTTTAAGGTTGACCGCCCAGATCCTGCCTGAGCAATAATCTCCATATATATAGCTCCCATTTAATTCTGGCCAGCGGGTCCCGCGGTAAACATATCCTCCAATAACCGAACATCCTTTGTCGCGAGTATATTCTATAACTGGCAAGGTCAAATGCGAGGAGCTGCAACCGACTGCTGGTGAGTAACATAGGCTTCCTTCCATAACAGGCCACCCGTAATTCTTTCCTTTCGTAATAATATCTACCTCTTCTATGTTCTCCTGGCCTACATCCCCTACGAATAAGCTGCCTGTAGGTTTATCAAAGGAAAACCGCCAAGGGTTACGCAGTCCATAAGCCCAAATTTCGGACCTAGCATTTGGTTGATTAACAAATGGGTTATCGTCTGGTATTTTATATCTTTGACCATTAAGATCACCTGTGACATCGATCCTGAGGATCGATCCCAACAGCGTACTCAGGTTTTGGGCATTTCCCTCAGGATCCCCAGTCCCGCCCCCGTCCCCTAAACTAATGTATAAAAAACCATCTAGTCCAAAGCTCAGTTGGCCACCATTATGATTTCCATAAGGTTGCGGTATATCAAAAATAACCGTTTCCATCGAACTATCGATTGGCAGTATTGAGACATCGGGTAGAACAAAACGTGAGAGGACCGATTTTCTAGGTTTAAGCGCCGAATAATATATATAAAACGATCGGTCTGTCCTGAAATTCGGAGAAAGTGCTATACCTAGCAAACCCTCTTCATTATGTTTGTTACTGACACGTCCAGTTATATCTAGTAATACATGTGGATCTTGCTCATCGCGCTTGTTAGACAAGTAATAAACCAAACCCTTTTGCTCCGTGAATATAAATCCACCGCTACCGTCATTCATTGGTAACACATTAGTTAAATTCTTGAAGGTAAGATTAGAAAAAGCCCGTTCGACTGTCCATTTCATCTGATTAGAAGAAATTAAGTTATCCGGAATCGTGTGAGTCTCAGGTTCTGTTTGTGAACCTGTAGATTGAAGGCTAGGGATAGCTACCGTTACAACTCTGGGTATCGCTGTTGGAATAACCTTTATCTTTGCTGCAACCCCAGCCTTAGATTTAGATCCAAATACCGGTAAATCCTTGTTGAGTATTTCTTGAGACTTTAATTCAGTTTCTGGTTCTTGAATCATAACTTGGCAACTTATAGCTACACTTACTAAAAATGCCCCCCAAAAAAATAAAATTGCAAATTTTCCTTTTTTCATAGTACAAGTCTATATCGAAATTTTAATTAATCGTAGACCAAAAACTGCTAGTCATTCTAGTACATACCACGATCACCTCTGTCCCTTATATTGAAGTCCTAATCCTTTTCGGTTGAACCAAATTTTCTTTTTGTGTAACATGAGCGCTTGGCAGAAGATGGCAACTTCCCTTTACGACGCCGTTCTGACACTAGTGCTAATCATACTAGACTGATACCGGAGGACCGAAACGTATGGAAGAGACCCCCGAGCGTGTTTTAGTAGTAACTCCACACCCTGAAGATGCAGAAATATGGTGCGGAGGAACAGTATCGAAATGGATCAGCTCAGGAGCAGAAGTTCATTACTTGCTATGTACTAATGGGGACAAAGGGACAGACCAGCCCGAAATAGGACCCGAGTTATTAGCACAAACTCGACAACAAGAACAAATCTTGGCCTGTTCTTTGTTAGGGGTTAACGATGTAATTATGCTTCACCATGGTGATGGCGAATTAGAAGACACTAGAGAGTTTCGCAAACAGATTGTTCGACAAATTCGAAGAATCCAGCCTCAAGTTGTCCTATCTACGGAACCATATCGACGTAACCTAGCCTGGCACCGGGATCATCGAATTGCAGGGCAAGTTACCCTAGATGCAGTTTTCCCTTACGCTAGAGATCATTTGCACTTCGAAGAGTTATGGAAAGAGGAGGGGTTAGAGCCTCACAAAACAGCAACAATCCTGTTCTGGGGAACCGAGCAAGCAGACACATTTATAGATATTGAAAGCTCTTTGGAAACCAAAATCAAAGCGGTTAAAGCCCATGAAAGCCAGGTAGCTAGGTTGACGGAAACCGAATTAGAACAGTTCATCAAAGAGGAGGCCGAAAAAGCAGGTAAGGAGGACGGATTGAAATATGCTGAAAGCTTCCGTAGAGTAAATTTTAGAACCTAACAACTATTTATAATAACTACCATATTTATAAAACGTTCTGATTGTCGGATAGCATGACATCCCTCAACAACGGCAAAGCAGGAGCACCGTAAGACAGTAGTTCATCATGGAACCCTTTCAGTGAATAGGATCCTCCTTGTTCTTTCCGGTAATCGTTCCGCAACTTCAAGATCATCAACTTGCCCAATGTGTAATTAAGGTATCCTGGATCAAAAGTTCCTCGCAGGGCTTCTCGACGAGCGGGTAACTCTTCCATATACGCATTATCCATGAAAAATTTCGTGGCTTCATCGACGGTCATTCCCTGGGTATGCATAGCTATGGAACATGAATAACGGCAATTCCTTACCAGAGCTTCCAATAACTGGGTAACTAGTAATGCTGGCTGATTTTCTCCATACCTGGTTTCAAGCATCATCTGCTCCGTATAATGGGCCCATCCTTCAGTGAAAGCATAGGAGGTAGCAACACGGTTAACCAGCGGAAGTTTTCGGCCGTAACGGTTATGTAAGTGGTGAACGAAATGGCCTGGATAAACTTCATGAATAGAAATAACGCGTAGTGTATCGTAATTGAAGTTCGACAACCATTCTTTGCACTGCTTTTCAGACCAATCGTCTTCCACTGGTGTCACATAATAGAATGACTCAGTCGCTCCCTGTTCCAGAGATCCAGGACTATCCATAGCTGCAAAAGCGTACCGCATATACGTTGGAGTTTCTATTACCTGACATCTATCGGTCGAAGGAACAGAAATAAGATCTAGATCTATAAGAGACTCCCTTATTAGCTCTAGCATATTTTGTGTTTCTGGAATCAAACGTTCTGCCGATGGATGACGACTTCCTATATCCAAAACAGTATCTTTGATGCTTTTTCCCGGATAGACAGACTCCGAGGCAAGCGCAAGCTGCTCCAGATTTTGTTCGAGGTTAACTTGGCCCAATGTACTCAATTCTGCCAACGGAATAGTAATACCTTCTCCATTAGAAAGCATTCCAGAATAAAGATGCGAACCTATAGCAAAATCAGTGGGCGCATTATCCAACATGGATTGCAGGAAATCGACAAACTTGATTACAGCGGCAGCTGCGCTTTCCCTTGCATAATCAAAAAGCCTTACGGTTTCTTTGTCAGAGCAATCATTTTTGATTTGATCCAGATCAACCCGGTAGAATCTCGCCATACCCCTGTAACTCTCAATGCTCATCTCAAGGACAGAGCGACCTACATTAGGAAGAAGTGTCGTTTTCAGTATCTCGAGAAACTCGGGGACCCCATTTAATACCGCTATAGCAGATCTGATACGATCAACTAGCGGAGCATAGTCGCGCCGAACATAGCCGGAGACATTAAGGAAACCTACTTGCTTCATAGGATTAGTTTCCAACGTTCGCCATTCGTCCAGGTTAAATAATTCCCTTTTTAAAAGGAGACCCAGCAACCTATAACTTAACAATTGGTCTTTTGAAAGTTGTTCTGTGGCTATTGTTGAAAGTTGACCCAAGCTTCTTCTAAGCTCTCCAATCCTAGCCCGAACCCGACTCGGTGAAAATTCCGGAAGGCGTCCATCGTATTGATGAAGCCCGATCCGACTACCTGTAGTCGGGGAGAAATCCCAGTAATCCTTTAAAAACTTCTGGGTTAATTGTTCTAATTTATTTTCTGCAACTAAATCGGACATATTCACGTTACCAAGTTTTCTTGGACCTATTATCCTAGTTTACGACCCGGAATTATTGAATTTCGCTGATCTGCACCTGTGGAGCTATATCAGTGAAGTTAGGCAAATCTCCCATTAACTCCCTACCGTGGGTCTTAAATCCCTCATGCACTTCATCTGTAGTATTGAAATAAAGAGTTCCAATAGCAACAAATGGAGCAGGAGCGCTAGGATCAGCGCTACTGATGCCACTTTCTATTTCACTTCGAATCAATCCTACAAAGTCCAACCTTTCGTGAACTAGAGGCATGTGTTTGTTCGCATAATAATCCATATCGAATTTTTTACCCTCTTCGGCCGCATAAAGCAAAGAAACTTTAATCATCTCACTCTCCTATAAAACCAATAAAACCAAAATCTGATACTAATCAATCGAAGAAAAAATCAATGGAACACCGCTTGGCCAGCTCCTCCACTGGCTGAAATCACTTCGCCACTGATAGCTATAGACCTGGGCGAAGCCAGGAACGCAACTACATAAGCCAGTTCACTAGCATCTACTATACGTCGAGTTGAATTACCTAATGCGACTCGCGCTTCTACTTCGGCAACTGTACTCCCTAACCTACGCGCTTCTTCTTCATACATGGGAGCGCTTCTTTCCGTCCGAGTTGTACCAGGATGCACGATATTGGCAGTGATACCCGACTGTCCCAAGTCTTCAGCAAGATATTTCGTAAAATTAACTAGACCCGCATTCCGTACTCCAGCACTAAGATTGCCATTGGCGCGCCGAGCAGACGTACCTCCAATATTGATAATACGACCCCAATGTTGACTAATCATATAAGGAGCAACTGCACGGGCGCATCTCAAATACCCCATTACCTTGGTATCTAAGTCATTAATGACATCTTCGTCTTTTATCTCAGAGATTGGGCCTCTAGCAAGTCCTCCGGGAGCAGCAGCATTGTTTACTAATATATCTATCCTTCCACCCATTCCATTCGCAGCCGATTCAACCATCGTCCCAACGGCTTCAGTATTGGTGAGATCACAAACAATACCCAGAACACGTTGCCCGGTTTCATCCGATATCTCTTTGGCTGACAATTCTAAGGCTTGACTTCCCCTTGCTGTAATCGCTACTGTGCAGCCGCATAGGGACAATTCTCTAGCGATAGCTTTGCCTATACCCCTGCTACCACCAGTAACTAGTGCTGTTTTACCTTGAAGTTCTAGATCCATGTGCCTCCGGAGGCAACTAAAGAATCCGGCTATTAGCCAGTTTACAACATGGACCCAACAGATGCTATGATGGTCCACTCCAGCATATTCAGCACAAGAATCGCTCCTGTCTCGTTGTTAGCCAGCTCAAGGGTATGCTAGAATCGACGAATTGTAGGATATATACTGATGTAGTTGGTGAAACGGATTTAATAACAGAACATCCCTTTCACCTACTATATCAATACACATTTACTCCAAGATCAAGAGGAGCCCCAAATTTATGGTGACTAGTTCCCCCAAAAAAGCGGCTAAAACAACCAAACCGAAGAAAAAACCAGCTAGTCGGGCTAAAAAGGCTGGGACCAAAAAAACAAATGCCTTACCAGATACTTCTGGTAAACAGTTAGTTATTGTAGAGTCTCCAGCGAAGGCTAGGACCGTAGGTCAAATCTTGGGGAAAAAATACGTCGTAACAGCCTCTCAGGGGCACGTTAGGGACCTTCCCAAAGGGAAAATGGGTGTCGACCTGGAACAAGATTTCGAGCCTTCATACGTAACAATGCAAGACAAACGTTCCCTAGTCACCAGCCTAAAAAAGGCTGGTGATCAGGCCAGCGGTATATACCTTGCGACTGATCCAGATCGAGAAGGGGAGGCTATTTCATGGCACCTACAGACCGCAACCGGATGGGACCAAAAAACAGTTCCACCTAAACGGGTAGTTTTTCACGAAATCACCAAACAGGCCGTCGAAGAGGCATTCCAACATCCGCGAGAAATTGACATGAAATTGGTCAACGCTCAACAAGCTCGCAGGATATTAGACCGATTGGTCGGCTACCAGCTTAGTCCCCTACTGTGGCGTAGAGTACAACGAGGATTATCGGCCGGCAGAGTACAATCTGTTTGCCTTAGAATGGTGGTAGATAGGGAAGCCGAGATCAAAGCTTTTATCCCCGTAGAATCATGGACAATTGATGCTCAATTACACAAAGACGCTGATACCGATTCAAAGCCACACACCTTTCAAGCCACATTGCATTCTGTAAAGGATAATAAAGGCAGAATATCAATAACTACAGAGGAAGAAGCATCAAACTACCGGATTGAGCTGAACGAAGCTAAGTATTCGGTTAACGACATCCGCAAGAGGAACGTACGTCAACGCCCTACTGCTCCTTTCACTACCAGCACTATGCAACAAGAAGCAGGACGCAAATTAAGATTTTCAGCTCAACGCACCATGGTGGTGGCCCAGCAATTATACGAAGGCCTATCAGTTGGCTCCGAAGGATCAGTTGGCCTTATCACCTATATGAGAACAGACTCCGTCCAAGTAGCCGAATCGGCTGTTGATGAAACAAGAGAATACATTCTTGCCAAATACGGCAAGGAATACTTGCCGGAAACCCCCCGGCAGTACAAGACCAAATCCAAGTCGGCCCAGGAAGCCCATGAAGCCATCCGACCAACTTCTATAAAAAGAGATCCAGAATCTCTAAAAACTGTCCTTAATAACGACCAATACCGGCTATATAACCTGATATGGGCCAGGATGTTGGCCAGCCAAATGGCTGATGCCAGGACAGAAGCCACAACTGTTGATATCGATGCCAAGCCCGAAAGTTCTATCAATATATATAATTTTAGGGCGACCGGTTCAGTTCTCATTTTCCCCGGTTTCCGTACTCTCTATTTGGAAAGCCGAGACGATAGTGAAGATGAGGATAACCAAAAAACCTTGCCCCAATTAAACGTCTTGGATACTTTGAATTGTGTAAGCTTGAATGCGAATCAACATTTTACTCAGCCCCCTCCCCGGTTTACGGAAGCTACTCTCATTAAGGCGATGGAAGAAAAGGGCATCGGACGGCCTAGTACTTACGCACCAACCATAGGGACTATAGTTGACCGCAACTATGTCGAAAAAGAACAAAGTCGGTTATTCCCAACCATCCTAGGGACCACAGTAGCTGATCTGTTAAAAGAGTATTTCATAGACATAATGGATCCTAATTTTACGGCCCGGATGGAAGAAGAACTAGACGAGGTATCCACGGGAGAAAGAGAATGGGTACCTATGCTTCATGAGTTTTACGGGCCATTCGAACAGGCCCTTGATACCGCTCAGGAGAATATGCCCCGGATCAAGATAGAAGAAGAAACCAACGAAGTTTGTGAAAACTGTGAAAGTCCCATGGTGATTAAAACAGGAAGATTTGGCCGCTTCATGGCCTGTACCGGATTTCCTGATTGCCGTAACACCAAACCCATTTTAAAAAAGACAGGATCTTATTGTCCTAAATGCTCAGGAGACATAGTAGAAAGGAAAGCCAAGGGACGTGGCAGATCTTTCTTTGGATGTTCGCAATACCCAAATTGTGATTTCATTACTAACAACCGGCC
>CAJXEF010000099.1 GCA_913052545.1 uncultured Chloroflexota bacterium | reverse complement strand
ACATTATATGGAGATTCTGCAATCTGTTCAGTCTGAGGCTCACCTGGATTGTTTGAAACAACAAAGAGAGCAGCAGCTACTAACATGAGCGCGACCCCTGTCCACCATGCCGGATCGTAAGATCCGGTCATATCTACCACATATCCCGCCGCGGGAGCGCCCAAACCTCCAATGAAGAGGTTTATCGGCATAACAATCCCTCTAATACTTCCTAGGTTAGTCCTACCAAAGTATTCGGCCCAAATATAGTTCTGATTAAACATATTCGTGCCAATACCAAGTCCGAAGAGTGCCATAGACCAAAACATGAGCCAGAAGTCGTAGGCATATATGGACATTACGCTTGCTACAGCCAACATTAAAAAAGCAGAGCTGCCTATAATTTTTGCAGGGATTTTTCGCACCAGCATCCCAGCTGTGAAACTTCCCGCACCGGCACACACCGCATCAAAGGCTGTAGCTAGTGAAACCAAGCTTGGATCCAGACCCCTGTCCATAAAAGCGGGAATACGATGAAGTGCAAGGGTGAGTATACCTAAAGACAAAATTGAGAAAGCCGCGGTAAGTGTCCACATAGGAAAAGTCCTGATCGCTTCGCGAGTCGTCCAGGATTTTTCTATTTCACTTATATGGGTGCCTTCTTCACCAGACTCTAATGTTTTGCTTGTCTTTTCGCCATCAGGCAGCAAACCCATGTCTTCTGGCTCTCTAACAAGGAAAAGCAATGACAACGGCACGATAATTCCCATACCAATAAATGCCAGAATTACCCATGATTCCTGCCAGGTGTATTTATCTATAAACACTTGCGTAAGCGGGACGAAAACTACTGCTCCAGCTGAGATACCAGCGGAAGAATACGCCAAAGCTTTTCCCCGGTTCCTAACAAACCATTTTGTTGGTGGTACTGAGGTTGCCAAAGATCCTGGACCACTCATCCCAACCAGCCCCATTACAGCGAATATGATTATGAGTTGCCATGATGACGAGGTGTACTTTAGGCCAATCATGCAGAGGCCGGTAATCACTGCAGCAGATACTAGAATCCATTTCGCACCATATCTATCTAAAAGCCTGCCAATGAATGGCCCTGTGATTGCACCCGTAGCACTCCTGGCGGAAGAGGCCCAGCCGAACGATGCGCGACCTATACTTAGCTCATCGCCCATTGGCTTGATATATAAACCAAAATTCAGGGATCCCATGCCCATGGTAACTGCACCGACAACTGCCATTACCGCGACTATTACCCATCCGTAAAAGAAGCGACCATTGTGCGTGACTAGGCGATTGAGTCGGTCCAGAGGGTACCTCAAATACGATGAATTTTAGGATTATACTCTTGCGAAAGTAAAAAGAGCTGATTTACTCTATCTTAGGCATCCAAGGCGTCTTCACATACCTTTCACAGTCAGCATGGAAACGGCTTAATCATCTAGAATTCATTCGCTTTTACTATCAGAGATTCAACACCTCTGAGCACTAGTTGGCTGCGGAATCGGGGGGCTTTCTCCAGGGATATCTCTTTTAGCCTGTGAATCATCCCCCTGAAAGCAGCCGCGGCCTCCAATCTTGCAAGGGGTGCTCCAAGGCAATGATGAATACCTCTTCCGAAAGACATATTTGGCCTGTCGTTCCTCGATAAATCCAGAGTGTTAGGGTCTGGGAAAGCTTCAGGATCCCTATTGGCAGCACCTATGACGGCTAGAACACGCTGCCCACAACTCATTTCTGTACCTCCAACCACAGTGTTCTCTCCAACTGTCCTTAAGTCTACTTGTACCGGACTATCGAAGCGCAGCATCTCCTCCACAGCCGACTCCATCAAGGATGGCTCAGACCGGAGGCGCTCTAGTTCACCTGGATTGCATAATAGAGCTAAAAGCCCGTTTCCTATAAGGTTTTTGGTCGTTTCATTCCCTGCGATCAACAGGAGTCTTAATAGAGATAACATTTCCTCAAGTGAGAGTTTTTCTCCTCCCTCTTCCGCCTGGACCAATCGGCTGATCAGATCCTCTTCCGGCTGTCTACGACGTTCCTCTATGACATTTGAAAAGTATTGATTTAGAGCATCTCGAGACTGTTCAACCCTATGAGCCTCATTGCGTGAAATAGTTGGTTCTATAGAACGGGCGATGTCAGCAGACCACCTGGCAAAACTATGCCTATCGTCTGGCCTTACCCCAAGTAACTCCGAGATAACTATTATTGGCAGCGGGTAGGCTATCGATTCAATCACGTCAAACGGTCTGCTAAAGTCCAATTCGGCTAGGATTTCTGACACGATATCGTCCATTCTTTCCGACAGTACATGTACTGATGCTGGTGTGAATGCCTGGCTCACCAGAGATCGGAGGCGCGTGTGATCCGGGGGGTCCAAAGTGAGTAAACTCCTCGGAGTGTCATAGCTGTTACGTTCGTTGGAAAATATTTTTGGGTTCCTCAGTACAATGTCTACATCATCATATCTGGTTACTATCCATGACATTGCTAATTTTGACCAGTGAACTGGGTCTCGTGCACGCAACCTGTCATAGGTCGGATAAGGGTTCCTGTGTAATCTGGAAGAGAGCGGATTATATGAGACGCCCGTTTGAAATCGTTCCACTCCGAGCATCAATCCGGATACAACGATCTTAGCTGGGTTCAAGGTTAGGCCATCTTAATGTGCTTCAAATTCAAGAATGAGCCAATCGTAATAACTTTGGCTTACCTAGCTGGGTTCGTTTCTAGAGATTTAAAAACAGACGATACAGGGTTATATCTGTAGGAATATTTTCTTTCATTAACGCTGAAAGCAGCGATACTGGCAAAAATAAGTGTCAATGCGGCAATCGAAAAGGGCAGTGTGTAAGACCCTGTGAGTTGATTAAGTTCCCCTGCCATCAAAACTGATAGCGCTCCACCTATCTGATGGGCCATATTGGTCATGCCATTAAGGGTACCAATATTCTCTAGTCCGTATATATCGGCAGTCATAGACGAGGTCACTGAAGCAGTCGCAATCCAAGAAATACCCGCCACGAGGGCAAACGCCCACATCCCTTCAACTCCACCTACAACCAGCAACAGGACATAAGCCATTCCTCTAAGTGCGTAGGTAGTCCCAAGAATGTTTTTCTGTTTGAAATAGTTTGAAAGAAACCCAGCTGACAATACGCCTATAGAGTTGAGGCCCATCATGATGCCGAATATTGTCGCTGCCGTCATTTTAGGAACACCTTGATCTTCGGCAAACGGCACAAAATGCACGGAAATGATGTTCGTTGTAATACCGCAAACAAGATAGGCAGCAGACAGTTGCCAAAAAGGCGACGTGCTTAAGGCCTGTTTCCACTTGCTTGTAAACAATAGACCTGAGACGTCTTCAACGCTCTTCGTCGAAGATTTGTCCTCGTCTTCAGAATGTCCTTCAAGTTCACTCCTTGGAATCATCCCACCCGGGTTATTACGCAGGAAGGTTAACGCTAGAGGAGCGGCTATAAAAAATATCATCGCTCCGAGAACAACAAACGCGGTTCTCCAGTCAAAGGTCTCAATAAGGTATGCTGAAAATGGTGCCAGTAATACTGGACCAATTGAGCCTCCTGCAGCGGAGATACTTATAACCATGCCTCTACGCCTGAAAAACCACCTAGACAATAAGGCATGGATGGTTACGAAGGAGACTCCGCTGGACGCAAAACTCATCAGGAATCCCCAGAGTAATATGAATGAAATCATCGAGTTCAACATGCTTACTAACATGACTGAAACACCTAACATTAAAAGGGCCCCACCAATTACAAAACGGCCGCCATATCTATCATGCAGATACCCAGTCACTAGAAAGGAAAAGGCTCCTACAAGTATTCCTAGTGAGATCACCCTCGTAATCTCCGAACGAGTCCAGTTCATCTCGTTCTCTATTGGTGTGACAAACACACCCATTGACGACCTGACGCCAAATGCAATCATGACTAAGAAAAAACAAACTGCCAAGACAAGCCAACCATAGTACAGCTTACCGTCGCCAGATGAGATAACTTTTATAGCCCGCTTCATGTATTCCAACCGGTACATTTCTAATGTTTTTTTAGGTCAAACCGTAGCTTTGCCGATAGGTAAGAAATTCTAATATAAATAGCACTAGCGAAAAAGCATTCAGGAAATCGTAGCACAATTTAGCTATGTAAAACTCGTTGCGTACCGCCAGTCGCGGTATTGGATTATCATAGAATCTCCCAACGCCAGACTAACTATTTAACATAGATGTACCGTCGGCATATAGACTGGGAATACAAGACCTAAAGGGAGCAATATGGCAACAAACGATGGGGTAGACCGGAGACTCGACAGGGACTGGACTACGGACACCATTCCTTACCCAGAGCCCGCAATTGAGATCATAGACGAACGCTTCCGAAAATATTTTATTGGCAACACAGGTTTAGAGAGAATATTTACGGGGTGCAGATGGGCAGAGGGTCCTGCATGGTTCGGGGATGGCAGGTATTTACTTTTTAGCGACATTCCAAATAATCGCTTATTGCGCTGGATTGAAGAAACCGGACAAGTAAGTGAGTATCGAATTCCCTCCAATAACGCTAACGGCAACGTTCGAGACAACGAGGGAAGGCTGGTGACTTGCGAACATCTAACTAGGCAGCTAACCAGAACTGAGCACGACGGCACAATTTCAGTCATAGCCAGCTCGCATAAGAACATTCGATTCAATGCGCCGAATGACGTCGCAGTGCATTCAGATGGTGCTATTTGGTTCACTGATCCTGGCTACGGCATTCTCAACGACTATGAAGGAGACAAGGCGGAACCTGAACTACCAACAGCAGTATACCGAATCCATCCAGAAACGGACGAAGTAACCGTGATGACCACACAAGCCGTTAGGCCTAACGGCCTTTGTTTTTCGCCAGATTATAGCAAGCTATACATAGCTGACTCCGGATCTGACAATCCGAAAGTTATATACATCTATGACGTGGATAGTAATGAATCCTCCCTTTCAGGGGCAAGGATCTTTACCGAGACTGGAATGGACTCAACTGACGGAATCAGATGCGATACCGACGGCAACCTCTGGGCTTCAGCCCAAAGAGGGACAAATTCGATCGCAATTTACGCTTCTGATTCAAACCTTATCGGACGAATCTATTTACCTGAGGTACCTTCTAATTTAACTTTTGGCGGAATGAAGAGAAACAGGTTATTCATCACTGCCAGCCAGTCTGTATATTCGATTTATACCGGGGCAAAAGGATTGGCCCTAAGTTAAGCAATTAAAGAATATCTAAACGATCTAAGACCAGTTCACATCCTGACGTGATGGATTTGCTCCCGCCTGAGGCCTCCAAGGAGCAGCCTTATCATCCCAGGGGTTTGCGGCAAGCCAATCCTCGTCCATTGCCACCCCGAGCCCTGGTCCAGGTGGAACACCGAAGTACCCGTTTACCTGCTCAGGAAAATCTCCCACCGTAGAATCTTGGAACCAAGGATGGATACC
The DNA here is from genome assembly GCA_913052545.1 of uncultured Chloroflexota bacterium. The sequence continues at coordinate 2,849 of CAJXEF010000099.1, read as the reverse complement.
ACCTTCTTGTATAAGAAAGTTCGGAGTACTGGCGTCCAGATGCAACGCTGCTATGGTACAGAATGGGCCATACGGATTATGGGGTTGAAATCCTACATAGTACGCTTCTGCCATCGCAGCTATCTTCTTAAGTTCCAATATGCCCCCCGCCTGCACCACATCAGGTTGAATCAAGTCGACCGCATGAAGTGGAAGCAAATCCGCGTAATCAAACTTTGTCAGTAATCGCTCGCCGGTAGCGATTGGTATGTTTACATGATCAGACACTTTTTTCAGAGCATCCAGATTCTGCGGTGGAACAGGCTCCTCATAGAAAAATGGCCTGAATTCCTCTAATCGATTTCCGATTCGGATCGCGTCTGATGGTGCGAGTCTGCCGTGTACTTCTACGAAAAGTTCTACCCCGTCACCCACGGCCTCACGAACTGCCTTCACCTTAGCTATGGCTAGCTCTTCTGATTCCCTATCTATAAAAATTCCTCTGTGCTCAAAGGGGTCTCCCTTCAGCGCTGTCAGGCCACGCTGGATGTGATCCATAGCGTTTTCAACGGCGAGTTCTGGAGTCACTCCATCCCACCTACCGTAGGTCCATATCCTATCTCTGATCTTACCTCCCAGGAGTTCGTAAACAGGCACCCCAAGAGCTTGTCCCTTTATGTCCCAAAGAGCAATCTCAATACCGCTGATAGCAGACATCTGTACGATTCCGCCCCTTACGTGAAAATGATGATAGAGAGTCTGCCAATGTTTTTCGATCTCCATCGGGTCCTTGCCTGTAATCACTGCCCCGAATTCGTCTACCATCGTTGAGACACTCAAAGGCCCACAGGTGGCTTCTCCCCAACCCGTGATACCCTCGTCTGTCTCAACCTTAACGAATACGTAGTTGCGTGAAGTAACACTACCAACTCTCCTAGTGGTATGAGACGCAGGAATAGCTTTGACAGACGTAATCTTCACTTGGGACCTCCATTCATTATTCCTGACTGTTTATCAGTAATATGCAAATATGCATGATTATATAAACTGAAATGGGGGGCTGATTGCCCCCCATTAGTCAAACACTTAACGTTTAGGCCTCAGTCAGCACTCAATATCACCTTAACTATCCCGTCCTCGTATTGTTCGTACTGATCATAGGCACCTTGAACCTCTTCGAAGTTCATTTCATGAGTCTTCATTTCCCCGGGATTCCACCAACCTCGCTCCTTTAAGGCAATCATCCTATCGATATGACCGATGGGATCACCACTGCCTGCGCCAGAAGTTGGAATTATGGTCGGAGCATTCCTCATGAAAATCGAGGTGTCGATTTCAATTTTTTTGCCTGTCGGTCCAGCCTGAATTCCAAATATAATGACTTTACCGTGTTTTGTTGCGCCCCTGATGGCTGCGCTTAAAGCGTCGGGAAATCCGGACGCCTCTACAGATATGTCGGCAAGCCTGCCACCGGTTATCTCCGAGAGTGCTTCATCGACATCGTCTTTGTCAGGGTTGATGGTATGTGTCGCCCCGAATTTAGTACCCCATTCAAGTCTATAGTCTAGAGGATCGACCGCAATAACTTTCCTTGCCCCTGCACGGGCACAAATAGCAGTAAACGACAGCCCTATACTCCCTTGCCCCATTACAACTACATCCTTGCCCAATATGGTACCCATCTGCTGACACGAATAAAGCACTGTCCCCGATGGCTGACAAAGAATCCACTCCCCTAAATCCCCGTGGTCAGGTACAAGAGCCATGCGGCCCTCGTCTCCAGGATAATATTCAACCAGACCACCTGGTCCGTTGGCGCCCGGTAGTACTATGACTCGTTCTCCAACCTTAAACTTATCTGATTTGCTTTCGACAATGGTACCCGCGCATTCGTGGCATGCTCCACCGTGACGCATTGGGTATTCTTCCTCAGGGTGAACGGGACCGTAAGCGTGGCGAATATCGCTACCACAAACAGACCATTTTTCTAACTTAATTAGACATTGCCCATCACTTATAGAGGGTGTCTCGATATCCTCTATATCGTATTTCTTGGGACTGGTAATCCTAGCTGAAAACATTCATTTCACCATCTTCTTTCTTATATAATCACGCCAAGCCGGCACATTCTAGTTCTAGAAATCCGTCTTTAGCAACCTTGTAGAGCACCGAATAATATACGGGACCTTAAATGAATAAAATTATTCCTATTGCGAGAGAACTCTTTAGCTTTCCGAATCCGGTAAATGAATACGCAGCCCGCCTCGTAGCCTTTATGGTCGTAATTTTGGCATTATCATTCTTAATAACTGGCAATAAATGGGTACTGCTGCTGCTAGGATATGGCTTTCTCGCTCGAGTGGCGACAGGACCTACATTAAGTCCCATAGGTTTGTTGGCGACTAAAGTATTAATTCCGATCTTTGGAAATCATGACAAACCTGTGCCCGGACCTCCCAAGCGGTTCGCTCAATCAATAGGACTGGGGTTTTCTTTAGCTGCCCTTGTTACCTTTTTCTTGGGTGACTCCATTGTTGTAACTCGATACCTGATAGGCATTTTAGGATTCTTTGCTTCCTTAGAGACATTCTTAGGGTTTTGCACCGGATGCTACGTCTTTAGTTGGCTTATGAAATTTGGGCTAATACCAGAATCGGTTTGTAAAGAATGCATAATCGATCCTTCTCTTCTGAATCAAACCTGACTGTGCAATCGCAGCTGCCTGTGAACCTGACCCTTGATCCCGTGGATAAATTATCTGTCACTGTTGTTATGGATAACTTCACTAGCAGTCTGATGCCAACTATAGGTCCAGCGAATCGTCCGTCAGTCAAAGCCCGAACACCGGCACGTTATCTGGAGACGAAGGA
>CAJXEF010000098.1 GCA_913052545.1 uncultured Chloroflexota bacterium | reverse complement strand
TTTACCAGTCTTGGGGTTCCGTGACGGCCGATTTCGAGTACAAATTTGAATCCTTCGGTGACTAGAACTCCTACATCTGCCCCGTTGCTTTCTAATATCGCGTTAGTCGCCGTTGTTGTGCCGTGGAAAATGTGGGATATCTGTTCGGATTTTACGTGGTTCTTTTCCAGAATATCTTGGAGTCCCGACATGAATCCAATACTAGGGTCTTGGGGGGTTGATGGGGTTTTGAATACTTCGTATTTTTGATTGGATAGGTTGTAAAGAACAATATCTGTGAAGGTACCTCCGACGTCTATCCCTACTGAGAAGGTATCCATGTTATATAAATCACCTCAATCGCTGCTGACCCGAAGATTGTATAAAGCTTTATATGCCATTTACCAAATTGACACAAACTTTAATTGTTTACAACTCCTTAACGCATACGACTTAAGGAGTTGTAAACAATTAAAGATACAAAGGGGTTTTTAGAAAAGCACGCGTAAAGGAAAACAGACCTGGTGGATAACGTCGCACATCTGTTGTGATGGTCTGGGGCGGAAACGGATCAGTTTAAATACCCTGTTTGATCCAGTCTGCTACCCTTTCCGCTATCATAATCGTGGTAGCGTTCGTGTTGGCTCTTATGACGTCAGGCATTATTGAAGCATCTACTATTCGCAGGTTCTCTATACCGTGTACATGGCTATACTGATCTACTACAGTCATAGGATCCGAACTGTTACCCATTTTGCAGGTTCCTGACGAATGGTGTTGAGTATAAACGTTTCTCAATAGCCAATCATCAATTGTGTTATCTGAGACGAGGTCTGATTCAGTAGGGTTAACCCGTTCTATGATGTATTCTTTGAATGGACTTTCATTTGCTATTTCTAGCGCCATTCTCAGACCACGTCGCATTTGTTGCCTATCGTATGGATCTGAGAGGTAATCATAATTTATGTTAGGTTGTTGTGCTGGGTCTGCTGAAGCAAGTCGAAGGAGTCCTTTGCCTAGCGCATTTTGAAGAGCAAAGCTGATACCAAAATGGAAGTCATCTGATTCGATAATTACGCTGGATGGTGCATGTTCGCTTGACATGAGAATAGGGCTAATCTGGAGATCAGCTTCAGTCTCGGAACCTTCTGGACTGATTCTGAGCCCTATTTGAATATTAGGTGCATCGATATCGGGTTGTTCTGAATTCCCCCTGTAAAGAACGAAAGCAGCTGGATGATCGCGAAGGTTTTCACCGACGCCCGGCAAATCTAAAATCGTCGTGATGCCAAATTCTTCCAAATGATTCCGAGGTCCTATTCCAGACAACATTAAAATTTGAGGGGAAGCTATTGCCCCGCTGGCGATAATCACCTGTTCTGCGGCTACCTTGAAAACTTCTCCACCGCTCTCCGCTTCTATGCCCACTGCTTTGGTTCCTTCGAATAGGATACGATGGGCTAATACATCCCCTTTTATTGTCAAGTTCATGCGATGTCTGGCCATGGATAAGTACGTCAAAGCTGTGCTCATTCTGACGCCGTCGATGTTGTTCATTGGGCGGGCAGCAACGCCGCTGGTTTCAGGATCGTTATGGTCTGGATGTGTAGGATAACCAACCGAAACGCAAGCATCGTAGAAAGCTCTGAAATATGGAAGCCAATCTTCCCTTTTATAGCGTCGTACTGGAATAGGCCCATCATTACCGTGGAAATCGCCGCCGGGAAAATCCAGATCATTTTCTAATTTTTTGAAATAAGGTAGAACATTAGTAAAAGCCCATTCATTGTTTCCCCATTCTGCCCAATTGTCGTAATCCTGAGGAATTCCCCTAAATAAAACTTGACCATTTATTGAGCTGGAGCCACCTGTGGTTTTACCACGAGGGATTATGATAGGTTCGTTTTGCCTCGGTGTGGCGGTGGCTAAATACCCCCAACTATGGTCTCCGTATGCTGATCTCCAGACATTGTTGCCCAGTTTGACATCATCTGGAACTTGATCAAAGTTGGTATAATCTGGCCCGGCTTCTAATAACAATACCGAGACATTGGGATCTTCTGTTAATCTGGAGGCCAGCGTGCATCCCGCTGATCCTCCGCCTACAATAACAAAATCGTACTTCATGTTACCTCACTGTCTACGTTTTGAGTTGTTGGTTAGTATCCCTTACGGGAAGGGTTAGGTCGATATTGTTAACGCTTTCGAAGGCAGTATTAAACGTGGTACCAGTGATTATATCCGACTAGCAGTGGCATGGGTACTAATTGAGGGGTTAACAGGATTGAGGAAATCCGGTTCGCTGGCTTTATTGGATGCATATAACAGCTATGGAATAATAAGACGGACTATCTGAAGTTGTTGGGGGAAATTTAATCGGGTTGCCATATAACCGTTATCGGTTCCATCTCGGCTATTCACTACTAGCTATTCACTACTATAGGTGATAGCAGCATGATTGTAATAACAGGGTGCTCCTGATATCACGGTGGTTTATTTTGATTTGTGGTAGTTGATTGTTAATATTAATTGTGACCTTGTAAGGATTATAGGGTTTTAATTTATACTTAATTGCTCCGCATAAGTTGAGATAACATGAAGACAGATTTACGGAATACAGCCGTTTTTATGATAGGAGGGCTAGCTGTTGGGCATTCTGTTTTTCATTGGATAATTCAGAGTTTTGTGGTTTTACTTCCCGAGATACAACAAACTTTCGGACTGAGTGCCATAGCAATAGGAGGCCTGTTAGCCTCTCGAGAATTGTCATCAGGAATCATACGCTTACCCGGGGGAATCATTTCAGATATGCTGAGGACATATTGGGGAGTCCTGTTATCAGTATGTTTACTGGTATGCGGCTTGGGTGCGTTAGCAATAGGGATATCCCCAAGATATGTTTTTCTGTTAGGCGGCATTGCTTTATTATCTATGGCGCACTCTGTATGGCACCTCCCGTCGTCCGCCTCCCTTTCTTATCATTTTCCAACCCATCGTGGTTTAGCTCTTTCATTTCACGGGGTTGGAGGGAGCGTAGGGGATGTGGCCGGGCCTGCAGTCACTGGAATCCTTTTGATGATTTTCAGCTGGCAGGGAATCATCAACTTATATGCGGTGGCCCCATTTGTGCTGGGATTACTGGCATTATGGTCATTCTACAGAATTGGAAGGATAAGGGAGAAAAATTTAGTTAGTCGACCCATATCATACTTATTCGCGACTAAGCAACTTCTTGCTGATCCAGTGCTTTGGGGTCTGACGGTAATTAGAGGCCTCCGAGGGATGTCACTCGTAGCATTAGTTACAGTTTTGCCCCTTTATCTGGGGAATGACCTAGGGATCAGTCCATTTGGCAGGGGAATACACATAGGCTTGTTGATAGCAATTGGCTTGTTTGCCAAACCCATTGCAGGATTTTGTTCTGATAGGTGGGGTAGGAAAACTATACTTGTTCCAGGGTTGGTTTGGTCCAGTGCAATGGCGCTGGTTTTGATACCTCTAGACCAAGGTGTTGGATTGACGATATCGATTGCTCTCTTAGGCGTTTTTTTATACCCGGATCAACCGATTTTGACTGCAGCAACCCTAGAAATTATTGGTACTAACGTGTCGGCTACAGCTTTAGGTATGGCCACTTTCGCTAGTTTTATTATGGCCTCGGCTTCACCAATTATAGCGGGATTTCTGTACCAACATTTTGGAATGGATTTAGCTCTATATTATATCTCAGCGTTGTTTGCTGCCGCAGCGTTAATGATGGTTTTGATACCGTTGAGGAGCAGGGTAATAATTTCGAGTTAATTCCAAGGAAATGAATGGTGGGCCGTGTGGGGATCGAACCCACGACACCCGGATTAAAAGTCCGGTGCTCTACCAGCTGAGCTAACGGCCCTTGAAGTCAATTTACATGGCAAATCAGTGTTTATAAAGTGTGCGATTACCTAAAATGTGGACTCGGTTTGTAGTCGAACATCTGTATTTATTCTAACATAGTACCGACCGATTCATAACAATGCCACAGGTTCTGTCAAGCTCAGTCTACATGATTAATTTATTATTTGGGCTTATTCACATTAAACTATTGCAGTCTGGTGAAAAATGGAGCATACTAGTTTCATATTCCTGGTGGTTCTAGCGGGGTGGACCCACCCGTTCCCTTCTCGAACACGGTAGTGAAACGCCCCAGCGCCGACGATACTGCTCTGGTGACGGTGTGGGAAAATAGGTCACTGCCAGGATATATTTTTGTGATAGCTTGAGCTGCTGATGTATTAGCGGTAAGGTATATGCTACGGTGGCATCTAGAGCTAACGAGTAGCTTTACAGTGGTATAAGGGTATCTTATAATTCCCGGTAATCTACGTGTGGGGTGCGGGCGTTGGTACTACAAAGCTGATTCGAATCTTTTATTTACGGTTTGGATCCGGTTTTATGTACATTTGAAAATCCAGAATATGAGCTTACGCCGACCTGTTAGGAGCGGAAATGGGAAGCAGATTCGAAAAATTTTCAGAAAGAGCCAGAAGAGTTTTATCGTTAGCCCAAGAAGAGGCACAACGGTTTAATCACAATTATATAGGTACCGAACATATCCTACTTGGCTTGGTGAGAGAAACAGAAGGTGTTGCAGCCAGAGTTTTGTCAGGCTTAAGTGTGGATCTTGGCAAGGTGCGTTCGGCAGTTGAGTTCATTATAGGGCGAGGAGAAAAGCCGACTCAAGGTGAGATTGGATTAACTCCACGAGCAAAAAAAGTGGTTGAGTTAGCGGTGGATGAAGCACGGAGAATGAACCATACCTATATTGGAACTGAACATTTGCTAATTGGCTTGCTTCGTGAAGGGGAAGGGGTAGCAGCTGGAGTATTGGAGAGTCTCGGTGTATCACTAGAAAAAGTCCGGACTGAAACCCATAGAATACTTAGTAATAGCTCCACTTCGGGTTCTCAGGGCACTCGCAGTGCTACTAAAACCCCCACTTTGGACCAATTAGGTATAGATTTAACTGTGGCTGCCAAGTCGGACAAGTTGGATCCAGTAATCGGTAGGCAGCAAGAATTAGAACGAGTGGTCCAAATCTTGAGTAGACGCACCAAAAATAACCCGGTGCTGGTTGGTGAACCCGGTGTAGGCAAAACAGCTATTGTGGAAGCAATGGCTCAAAGGATCAGCTCGGGAGATGTCCCTGATACTCTCCAAGGAAAACGCCTTGTTACGTTAGATATGGGAGCGTTAGTCGCAGGAACTAAATATAGAGGGGAATTTGAAGAACGTCTCAAGAAAGTAATCGAAGAAATAAAGACTGCTGGTAACTGTGTACTATTCATAGATGAGATACATACAATAGTCGGAGCAGGAGCAGCAGAAGGTGCAGTTGATGCTTCTAATATCCTAAAGCCTTCCTTGGCAAGGGGTGAAATACAGTGCATAGGTGCTACTACTCTGGATGATTATCGGAAATACGTCGAACGGGATCCTGCTTTAGAGCGCCGGTTGCAACCCGTTAGAGTCGAGGAACCCAATGATGATGAGACAGTCCAGATACTAGATGGCATTAAAAAGCAGTACGAAGATCATCATAATGTAGAGATCACAGAGGAAGCTGTAAAAGCAGCAACTATGATGGCTACCCGGTATTTGCCAGATAGGTTTTTGCCAGATAAAGCTATTGATTTGCTTGATGAGGCCGGATCTAGGGTGCGCCTCCGTGGTAGTGCGACACCTGGGCCAGTCAAGGAGGCTATGCAGGCGTTGGAGGATGTCAAAAAAGAGAAGGATGACGCCATTGCATCTCAGCAATACGAATTGGCCGCGGAGCTCAGGGATAAAGAACTGACTCTAAATCAAAATTTGGAAGAGCTAGAAAAGGAATGGCGCGAGGGCCGACTAAAAGATAGAGCTCAAGTTACTGAAGAAGATATTGCTGAAGTGGTTAGCATGTGGACCGGTATACCGGTTACGCGACTAGCCCAGGAAGAGACAGAGCGACTTTTGCAAATGGAACAAGAGTTGCATAAGCGTATCATTGGTCAAGATGAGGCTATAGTCAATATATCTAAGGCGGTTAGGCGTGCTCGTGCGGGATTAAAAGATCCAAGGCATCCTATCGGCGTCTTCCTGCTCTTAGGGCCTACCGGAGTTGGTAAGACTGAGTTGGTTAGAGCATTATCAGAATTCATGTTCGGTAATGAAGATAATATGATCCGACTCGATATGTCGGAGTTTCAGGAGCGTCATACCACCGCGCGATTAATTGGAGCTCCTCCTGGGTATGTTGGGTATGATGAGGGAGGGCAATTAACAGAGGGTGTACGTAAGAAAAATTACTGTTGCGTGTTAATGGACGAGATTGAAAAAGCTCATCCTGAAGTTTTTAATATACTGCTCCAGATTTTTGACGCCGGTCAATTGACGGACGCACGCGGTCGTCGAGTAGAGTTTAGAAACTCAATCATTGTAATGACCAGCAACCTAGGTTCGGATCTGATCAAGCGGGATTCAACAATGGGTTTTGCAGTTAAAGCTGACGACGCACAATCGGAAGTACAGGCTTACGAACGGATGAAGGAAAAAGTACTTGATGAGGTTAAGCGTTTCTTCCGTCCTGAATTCTTAAACCGATTAGATGCAACTATTGTTTTCCACCAGTTGGCAAGGCCGGAAATCTTGGAGATAGTTGATTTAATGATGGCTATGGTTGCCAAAGAGCTTGAGGAAAAAGAGATCGGTTTAGAAACAACGGATGCTGCGCGCGGTCATTTGGGAGAGAAGGGGTTTGACCCAGTGCTTGGGGCAAGACCTTTACGCCGGTTGATTCAAAATGAAGTTGAAGATGCCTTATCCGATGCTTTGTTGTCTGGTAATATAAAAGAGGGTGATATAGCTGTTGTGGATCTGGATGAGGACGGGAAAATCTTCGTAAAGGTTAAATTAGAAGAACCAGCTACTAGTCCTGCTTAAATCGAGTATAAAGGTAACTAAACAAGACAGGGGCTTCTAATCTAGAAGCCCCTGTCTTTGATATAGGTCTGTTAGGGCGTATGGGGGTATAGTGTTGTGACTCGTCAAAAGGACCAAAGCCGTTCTAAATTTGTTTGCCAGGAATGTGGTTACCAAAGTTCCAAATGGTTCGGATTTTGCCCTGCTTCGTCATGTAACTCGGCAGTACCGTTGGTTGAACTGGATTCCGGTATCTCCGGGAAGAAACAGATCAAATGGTTTTCTTCCGACTCCTCTAATTTACAGGAATTGTCTTCATTAACAGGTGATGATCACCAAAGAATTCTTTTTGATTCAAATGAATTAAATCGTGTATTGGGTGGGGGAGTTGTTCCAGGATCTATAACATTATTAGCCGGGGAACCAGGTATTGGGAAATCCACTTTGTTGCTCCAGATAGCTCAGAATTTTGCCTCAGATAACCATGATGTTCTTTATATTAGTGGAGAGGAGTCAGCTCATCAGATAAAACGCCGGTCTCAAAGACTGGGATTTAATGGCAAGGGAGTCTATTTGTTGTCTCAAACTGATGTAGATGAAATAATTAATAAACTCGAAGATGTCAGACCTGATCTAGTTATAATTGATTCAATACAGACCCTTTACACGGAGGAAATCACGTCGGGCCCGGGGAATGTAGCTCAAGTCAGGGAATGTGGGTTACGACTAATGCATTGGGCTAAGGGTAGAAACGTACCAGTTTTCTTAGCGGGGCACATGACTAAAGATGGATCTGTGGCAGGACCCCGGGTATTAGAGCATATGGTAGACACAGTGATGTATTTAGAAGCCGAAGACATGAATGGTTATCGTATGTTGCGGAGTGGTAAAAATCGATTTGGATCAACCACTGAAATCGGGATTTTTGATATGTCGGAAAAGGGGCTTGTAGAAGTCGAAGACCCTTCGAAAGTTTTGTTGTCCCAGAGATATGAGCACTCGGTCGGTACTGTATTAGTTCCTGTGATTGAAGGTTCTAGGTCTATCCTTTTAGAAATACAAGCTCTGACTTCTTTTTCGAATTCTCCGATACCCCGTAGGGTAGGCACCGGTATGGATTATAATCGGATACTGATGCTATCTACTGTGGCCAGCCAAAGGGCTGGTTTAGGCATTGGACGCCAAGATATAATTGTGAATGTCGCCGGCGGATTCAGAGTCAATGAACCTGCTGCTGATTTAGGTGTGTGCTTGGCTGTGGCCTCTAGTTTTCATAACAAAGCGCTTTGCCCTGATATGGTAGTCTGTGGTGAAGTCGGCCTCAGTGGTGAGATTAGAAACATTCCGAATCCTCAGAGAAGGGTGAATGAAGCTTTCCGTTTAGGGCTATCTAAATGTCTGTTGCCAGAGCTTTCTAGAAACGACTTGGAACCCATCGATGGTATGGACTTTATATTTGTACGG
>CAJXEF010000097.1 GCA_913052545.1 uncultured Chloroflexota bacterium | reverse complement strand
AGACAGTTGGATCCCAAAATCACCGCTTCTAGAAATATGGAAATCTGGGTATACAGCCTAGGGCAAAATGAAAATGAGTTTACACCCGATAACCATTGGGATTCGTTAGAATGGTTGAAAACCCTAGGATTCAGGGTAAATCCCCACAATCACCGGTGCACCTCCTTAAGGGAAGTGTTTGATTATTACAGCAATTGGGTAGTTGAACGGCATAACCTCCCCTATCAGACAGACGGAGTCGTTATAAAAGTCGATCTTTTTAACGATCAACAAAACCTTGGAATCGTGGGCAGAGAACCTCGATGGGCTGTCGCCTATAAGTTCCCAGCCGAACAAGCAATCACCCAACTTCTCGATATCGGCATAAATGTGGGTAGAACTGGGAGTCTTAATCCCTACGCAATGTTGCAACCCGTGATCGTCAGTGGGGCTACGGTAAGATACGCTTCACTACATAACGAAGAGGATATTCAAAGGAAAGACATCCGAATTGGTGATTGGGTAACCATCGAACGGGCTGGCGATGTTATACCACATGTGGTTGGACCTATAATTGAACGCCGAACAGTTGACGCAGTTATTTTTAAAATGCCTGAATACTGCCCCATTTGTGATACGAGAGTAATCAAATTAGATGAAGACGCTATGCACCGGTGCCCAAATACAGGATGCCCTGCCCAATTTTTTGAATTGTTGAAACATTTCGTCAGTAAGGGTGCAATGGACATAGATGGGCTGGGCGAAAAGTGGTGTCAAATTCTGATATCAGAAGACCTTGTACATCAAGTATCTGATATCTACTCTCTCAAAAAAGATCAGCTTTTAACTTTAGACCGAATGGGAGATACGCTAGCTGATAAAATATTAAGTAACATAGCATCGAGTAAAGAGCGCCCATTGCCGCGAATCTTATTTGCTCTGGGTATCTTCCACGTTGGTGCTGAAGTCGCTGATTTACTTTGCGGTAGATTCAACAGTATCAGGGATTTGGCTAGTGCCTATGCCCATGAGCTAGAAGATATTCCCGGAATTGGGCCTAAGATCTCTGAAAGTATCACTAACTATTTCAGGGTACCTGGCAACATAGCTGTTATAAGTTCATTAGCTGAATCCGGAGTGAAACTAGAACAAGAATTTCCAGAACCCCGTTTATCAGCTAACATAGAGACTAAAGAGTGGTACGGATTGAAATTCGTTATCACAGGCACCCTCTTCTCCATGACGCGTCGAGAGGCTGAGTCCCGGGTGAAAGCATTAGGAGGAAACACTACATCATCAGTTACCAAAAACACCGATTTTCTGATAGCAGGAGAATCGGCGGGATCCAAACTTTCAAGGGCTAATCAGTTAGGTACAACCACACTAAATGAAACAGAATTTATTACTTTGTTAGATAATCCATCAGCAGCATTCGTAAGATGACCGGGTTTGATTATATTAGTGCGGGAGTTAGAAGATGAAATTTGGTATGTTTTTTGAACTACAGATGCCTAAACCATGGAACGACAATGCTGAGTCCAGAATTTTTTGGGAGGCTATAGACCAAGTTACTTTTGCGGAAGAAATGGGATTCGAACATACTTGGTTAGTTGAACACCATTTTTTAACAGAATTCGCCCATTCAAGTGCTCCAGAGGTCACTCTCGCTATCATGGCAGAACGAACTTCAAAAATGCGCTTGGGATTTGGTGTAGTGCTAACGCCCGTGCATCACCCGTTACACGTGGCTGCTCGGGTAGCGACACTAGATATTTTTAGCCAAGGTCGAATAGACGTGGGAGTTGGCAGAACAAAGGGGCCATATCAATTAAATCCTTTCGGCACCGACGCCTCTCAATCCCATAGCATGATGTTGGAAACACTGGATTGCTTGCCGGGTATGTGGACTCAAGATGTGTTTTCCCATGAAGGAGAGAACTGGACAATACCGCCTAGAGAGGTGATACCTAAACCAGTTCAGAAACCACACCCTCCTTTATGGATGGCATGTACACAAGAAGATACGTTTCGGCTAGCAGGGGACCTCGGATTGGGTTGTCTGGTGAATACTTTAGGAGGCACGGATAAAACTCGACAATTAATCGACACCTACTTTAAATCTGTAGACCAAGCAAATCCGATCGGTCATTTCATAAACAAGCAAGTGGTCGCGTCTACTATAGGATTTTGTGATGAGAATGGTACCAAAGCACGCCAAAAGGGGTCAGAAGTTGCCGGTTGGTATTTGGATCAAAGTAAAAAACGTTTCCAATTGGAATGGGCTGGGGTAGATCAAAATTTAGTTCCGTCTGACTACCAGTTTTATCTACAAGGAGGATCACAACAAATGGTAAGCCAAGATCCTCAGCAACAGGAAACCCCTACCCCGGAACAACTACTATCTGGTGGAGGATATTGTGTGGGAGATCCAGATTCATGTATTAAAGTGATCGAAGATTTCGAATCTATGGGAGTAAACGAGATCATGCCTATATTCCAGGCCGGCAGAGCAACACACAAAGAGGTGATGAACTCTATAAGACTTTTTGGCAAGTATGTGATACCTCATTTTAAGGAAAAGGAAAAACGTAACCATACGAACCGCCAACCAAAGGCAACAGGCAATTAAATGGTATGTTTAGAAACATGTCTCCTTGACACATAGAATGCAGAAGCTCTACACTCACCTCTGAACTTTTACAGTTCAAACTACCTACCGCGGGCCGGTGGTGTAGCGGTTAACATATTGGCCTGTCAAGCCAAAGATCGGCGGTTCGAATCCGCTCCGGCTCGCCACTGATATAAATTGCTTCTCTTACCTGATAGCTGAGTGACTTGGATACCACAGTGGTAACCTACCTAGAGAAACCCTTGTACCCGTAGCAGGTAACCACTTTCCACGTCAGATAGCGTTATAGTATCAAGAAAACCATTAACTACCAGTAGTATTACTCAAACCAGCTATGTTTGTAGAATTTAACCAATCCCCTGCCAATATCCCACCAGAAATTATGATTTTGACTGCGTCGTCGACGCTCATATCCACTGGAGTCACGTCTTCATGACCGACTAATACCAAAAACCCCGAAGATGGGACCGGCGTAGTTGGAATGTAAACGAACATCATTTCCGACCCATCCTTAAGATCTATATGAGCTGTGACTAACCCGATTACCCTCATCCCCTCGCGAGGCCACTCAACAAGAACGACCCCTCTATAAGGGGCGTCTTTAACCCCAGCTAACATATCTATACCGCTACGAGTCGTCCCATAAATGCTTCGGATGATGGGTATACGCTCCATCACCAAATGGCCTAGGGATATTAGACGCCGTCCGATGACATGGGAAGCAACCATCCCTATGACATATAAAACAACGATGAACCCAATAATACCTGAACCTGTAACGTATTTTCCCGGAAGAAATTCAAGCAACGGTTGTAAAGTCGGATCTAGCAGCTCAAAGAAGAACTTTAAAACCAAAAGAGTTATTCCGATAGGCAAGATAACTAGCAGACCGGCGGCTAAAGTCCTCTGGACGTGGAGAGCAATTTGCCGGACGGGGTTTCGCTTACGCGGCTCAATATCTGATTTATTGGTTTCTATACCATCTCCCTTGCTAGATATTTGTAATGTTCGGACAGTGTAAAAGCTACTCTATCCCAGCCCATGGTTTCAGCTCTTTCTCGAGAGGCCTGACCCATAGATTCGATCAAACTGTTGCTCGACGTAATCATCTCTAAAGAATTCGCAAAAGCCTCAGGGCACCTCCATGATTTCAAATAACCCGTACTACCATGTTTAATGATAGTAGGTAAGCCACCTACTCTGTAAGCTACAACTGGCGTTCCGCACGCCATTGATTCTAATGCCGCCAAACCAAAGCTTTCGTAAAACGAAGGGACAACACATACGTCCGCAGCACTGTAATAAATCGGCAGCTGATCCTGGTCCACTCTGCCAACGAATTCTACTATTCCATCAATATCCAATTCTTTGGCTCTTTGTTTTAAACGTAATACCTCATGTCCTCTACCATCATCACCACCTACCACGAGTACCTTAACTTCCTGGGAGACATCTAGATGAGCAGTAGTCTCGAGAAGAAGATCTACTCCTTTGAGCGATTCTATCCTGCCGACATACAAAAATACTTTCTCACCGTTTATTCCAAGATGTTGTCGAGCCTGAGACTGATCTAGTGGCCTAAACCTAGATAAATCGACACCACAGGGCACCAATGCAATCCTATCAGATGGGGCATCATACAAACGTATCATCGCGTCCCTTTCGTGAGAGCTAAATGCTATCACTTTGTCTGCATTCCGCATGATGTCTTTTTCAGTGCCCTGCCGTTTGAGAGATTCCCTTTCACCCGCTCGAGATTGCATCTTGATACGCGCCAAAGTGTGAAACGTAACCACATGAGGAATGTTCAGATCATTGACCATTTCTTGTCCAACCCACCCAGACATCCAATAATGGGAATGAATCGCTTGATACTTGATACCATGTTCCTTTTGGTATCTTTTAAATTCCTCTAAAAATTGAGGCAAATGATCAAATAAATCCTCTAACGGAACATCAACTCCTCCTGCGTGCAGGTGAATTACCCGAACGTTACTACTAATCGACTCGATCATATCAGATTGCCCGATATGTGCCTTGGTGAAAATGTCCACTTCGACACCCATATCCCCTAGTGCAGCCGCCAATTGGCGAACGTGTACGTTCATTCCTCCCGATTTACCTTGACCAGGAGCCGCCAAGGGACATGTGTGTACTGATAGAAAAGCTATTTTTGATAGCGTCAACTCTTGGTCACCACCATTTGATACAAAATATGGTTTTTACCACCCAGATGATATTTATAGGGTTCCGAACCGCGCAAGAAATCAAAATATATTTCCCCTTGTTCTATAGCATCTCTCAAACAAATAGCATTCATCAACAACCCGACACTATAAAAAGACATCTCCGGATCATAACCGCTATTATAAAGCAAACGAGATAATCCATAATCGAAACACAGGGATGTTGCCGCTGTCACTCCATTAACCTCAAGAAAAAATAGTTTGACTAACCCTAAACGTGCCATTCTAACTGACATTGATCTGAAAAACTGTTCCCTCTCATCAGTCATGTATTCTTCTTTTTCAGGCGCACTCATTCTCATTAATCTCAAGAAATCATCTAGGCTATTCTCAATATCAACGTCAGATTGTAAACAGTACCAATTCCAGTTTTCCAAGGATTCTAGACGACGGAATTTTCTCCTTAATTCGTGTCTGTCTTTTTTGGAAAGTTGAGATAGATACTCTTCCCAAGTCTCCGGTAGCTCTAGACCAGGCGCCACATCCTCTTCAGTAACAGTTGCGACAAATCCATATGTCTCTGCAACATCTGGTAAGTACATTAAAGTAGGCGACCCTTCTTTCAAAGAGCAAAGAGTGATAGATTTGACATCGTCTAACTGTAATTCGTCCAAGAGCCTAGGGAAAAAGGCAGTTTCAAAACCTGGTCGAACCAAAAAATCATTGTAATCAAATGTTTCCGGCCCACCAGTAAAAGTCACCTCGTCTCCCTGTTTTGACATAGATGCTACAGCCATTAGGGACCCGGATTCGTGCACATAAAATCCTGCCATTTCTCGATTATCACCAAAATAATCCCACCAAACCTGCTGCCATTGAGGTGTTAAATATATGCTGTTGACCGGGCTCATCGTCAATAAGTCTTCCCATTCAGGAAGAAATTCTTGAAATGATTCCATTCTGGTGGTTGGCATTTTAGGAGATACCTCTTAATAAGATCAATAAATCCCGACTGACTATATCCAAACCTGCAAAGGATCCCCTTATAGCCGTTGTAATCACTTTACTACCCGGTTTTCTTACACCTCTCATCGCCATACATAGATGCTCAGCCTCAATTTCCACGGCTACCACATGTGGGTGAAGCGTATTATAAATGGCATCGGCTACTTGTCCCGTTAACCGTTCCTGTACTTGTGGGCGCTTTGCAGCCACCTCGACAGCTCTCGCCAGTTTGCTAAAACCGGCCAGTTTACCTTTGGGTATATAAGCCAAGTTAACTGAACCAAAAAACGGTAATAGATGATGTTCACAAACGGAGTGGAAAACAACATTTCGCATAACAACAGGGTCTTGGGATTGTTCATCAAATACCGCATCTATAGCCTCAGCTGGATCCGATGCCAACCCGGAAAAGAGCTCCGCATACATTTCGGATACTCTTTTAGGAGTATCTCGCAGCCCTTCCCGATCTGGATCTTCTCCAATGGCATGCAAGATATCTGCGACGGCTCGTTCTATTCGATCTGTTTGGATAACTAGTTCCTCGAACTATATATTACCGAAAGGATTAATTAGATCAGAAGCTGACCAACTTAGTCAGAACATCACCCTAAGGCTGCTGCCTCCAATGCCTCCATAGTAGGTTCAATTTCCAAGGTATGGGCTGTTATGCTACTTACAGCCAAATCAGGATCTTTTAATCCAGTCCCAGTAATAATACATACTACACGCTGTTCTGCTAGATTCAACCCCTCTCTTACCTTTTTCATCAAACCCGCTAACGATGCTGCCGAAGCAGGTTCACCAAATATACCCTCTTTCGACGCTAGAAGACGGTAAGCTTCTAGTATTTCATCGTCGCTGACCTTATCAATGGTTCCATTCGACTCATCTCTCGCTTCCAAAGCCCTTTGCCAACTCGCCGGGTTACCAATCCGGATAGCTGAAGCTATAGTTTGAGGATTGGTTACCACTTTACCTAGAACTATAGGAGCAGCTCCTTCAGCCTGAAAGCCCATCATCTTCGGCAAGCTCGTACACATCCCGTTCGCTTTATATTCCTTGAATCCTTTCCAGTAAGCAGTGATATTACCCGCGTTTCCGACTGGTATAAACAAATAATCAGGGGAGTTTCCTAATACGTCAACTACCTCAAAAGCCGCTGTCTTTTGTCCCTCTATCCTGTGGGGATTTAAAGAATTAACTAAGGTAATCTGATTTTTATCTGTAAACGTTCTTGCTAAATTAAGGGCTGAATCAAAATTACCATCAACCATAATAATTCTTGCCCCATAGGCCATCGCTTGGGCTACTTTACCCAAAGCGACTTCCCCCTTTGGAATCAAAACTAAAGCTGGAAGGTCACAATAAGCGCCATAGGCCGCAGCTGAAGCACTCGTGTTACCTGTAGAGGCACACATAACGGCTACGCTGCCAGCTTCCAAGGCCTTGCCAATCGCGACTACCATTCCCCTATCTTTGAAAGACCCAGTAGGGTTACAACCTTCTAATTTGAAATAGAGTTCTCCACAACCCAAATCAGAGGCTATTCTCTTAGATTTAACGAGAGGTGTGTCACCTTCTCCAAGGCTGATAACGGGAGTGTCATCAGTCACTGGCAGATATTCTTTATATTTAGTAAGAACTCCTAAACCCATCGTAATTCCCGAAAAAATAATTTACAGCTTGCAACGTCGGTTGGTCAATTATTGCCTTTTCTAGTTACATTATTCCTCTATTCTAAGAAGACTATTCACCTCGTGTACCACTTCCAATTCGGAAATCCTATATAAAGATCGCTGTAATGCAACCTCGAGAGCAGGATGCGTCGTAATAACAATCTCGGCGGTTCTGGCTACTAAATTGGTATCCTTTTGCAATACTTCAGCCAAGCTGATGTTCTCTTCTCCTAGAATTCTTGCTATTTGTCCCAATACACCTGATTGATCAGACACATTAAGCCGCAGGTAGTATTTGCTTTCCAAGTCATCAATAGACTGAACGGAAATGCCTGAGGTCACAGTAGGCGCCCGAAAGTGCGGTTGAGAACTATAGATGCGCCGTATGACTGCAAATAAATCGCCTAAGACTGCGCTCGTTGTTGGCTCTTTCCCTGCTCCCTGCCCGTGAAATAATACTTGCCCACACAAGTCTCCGGCTACTTCAACAGCGTTGTAAACGCCATCCACTTTGGCGAGCATATGTTCCTTGGGCAACAGTGCCGGGTGAACTCTAGCTTGAATCCAAGATCCCTTTAAAGATGCGATTCCGAGAGATTTAATAGCATACCCTAATTCATCGGCATAACGAAAATCTTGTGTTTGTAACTGAGTAATTCCCTCGCAGTAGATGTCATTAGGGTTTACATTAGTATGAAAGGCCAACGACGACATGATTGATAGCTTATATACTGCATCAATCCCTTCTACATCGTTGGTTGGATCAGACTCTGCGTAACCTTGCTGCTGAGCTTCGTCAAGGGCCTTCCCAAATTGCGCGTGGTCCTGTGACATACGAGTCAAAATATAATTGCTCGTACCGTTAATTATCCCTCTTATCGAGCTTACTCTGTTGGCAATCAAATCGTTGGACAGATTCCC
>CAJXEF010000096.1 GCA_913052545.1 uncultured Chloroflexota bacterium | reverse complement strand
AATCGTCGGGTATCGTTAGAAATACTAGATTAGTTTCATTTACTACTTCCTGTCCCGTAGAGACGATATGACAGTTAGGAATATGACCCAATAGCCACTCTGTTGAACTAGTGTTCCGGCTATGACATGCAGTGACTCTATACCCGCTATGGGCCAGCGCTAGAGCTAAAGCCTTACCCATTTTGCCAATCCCAATAAATCCAATTTTGAGATCATTTGAATGCAAATTAAATATCTCCGATCGCCGGTATACCGCCAAGAGTTGTTGCTAATTTAACGGCATTAAGTACGGCTTGAGCGGTTACCTCGACAGCGGCGGAACAGAGGGTAGTAATGTCGATAGAGTCAGTTTGATGGCAGGTGGCCATGGTAAACATTGTGTCGCCATCTCGGATGGTATGGCAAGGACGGATAGCTAAGGCAAGACCATCATGACTTACTTGGGCTACAAAATTCGCCTCTTCTTTCGTAATTCTAGCGTCGGTAGCAACAATGCCGATCGTGGTATTACTGAATGGAGGTGTCATTTTTTCTACTTGTTCGTCGAGTAATAGTTGTACGGAATCATAATAACCTCGGTCATTTTCTAACCGGGGGCCTGCCAGAATCGTAGAATCGTGATAATCAATTATTCCACCGATGGCGTTCACTGCGACTAACGCCGCTACCGTCGGGCCACTAGGCAAGCGTAGGCATGCGGAACCAATACCAGATTTTACGGCACGTTCAATCCCCAAAATTTTTCCTACGGTGGCACCCGTGCCAGCACCGACTGTTCCTTGGGCGATTGGATCTAGGCTGGCGTTCTGGCAGGCCGTGCGTCCCTCTTCGGCTCCTGGGAAGGAATCGTTACTCAATAATCCAAGGTCAAACAATATGGCTGAGGCTACGATGGGTACTATTGCTGGTCCGACATGAAGGCCTATTCCGTTATCGGAAAGATGCCTCATGACACCCGATGCTGCTTCAAGACCGAAGGCGCTACCTCCGCTGAGCGTTATCGCATGGACATGTTCAACTCTATGGAGTGGCCGTAATAAATCCGTTTCGCGGGTCCCAGGCGATCCGCCCCGAACATCTACTCCGCCTATGGCTCCATCTTGGGCTATAACTACGGTGCAACCAGTCCCATCCACTAAGTTAGTGAAATGGCCGGCTATCAGACCGGGAACAGCTGTGATTGTGGAATTCATCGGATTAATGAAGACGCGCTTAAGAACGGTGACTCTAGCGCTACCGCTCTGATGTATCTAAAGATGCATTTGGCGTCGGCCGTCTCGGTCATTGAGATCCCAGCGGCCCGCTGCGTGCTGCAGTGGGGAACAATTCAAACTCACCCCCTTCAAGGTGGGTGGCACAGTAATTTTAGGGGGGTTTTAAAAAATGTGTCAAGCCAAATATTCGTTTGGGTTGAGAATAAGCAGTAATATCAAAGCTCAACCGGTTCTGAATTTATAATCTCATCGCCATAACTAATCAATTTCTGTTGTCGGGTATCGGTATAATTCTTACCTTGAACGTATAATCTCAAAGCTTGGTTGGGTTGTAATCCCTCGGCAACATCATAATCAATTCTTGTTCTGCGGTTGTCTTCTGATTCTTTGTTTATTGCTGCTATATAGTGGGCCGTTTCCAGAGACAAACGAATTTCCGACTCTCTTAGATGTGTCTCTAATTCTGAAGGAATTGAAATCCGGATTCTTACGACAGCGTCATCAATGTCCTTGGTCTTTATCTCATTGATAACCGTATCGGTGGGGTCTGGGTCTCCTGCTTTAATCTCCACATCTATGGTTAAAAATTTTCTGGCATCAACTTTTCTGAATTCGAAATTTGTCAACCTTTGCCCTTGGGGAGCTTCTTGATCTAAATCAATTAAACAAAACCCTTTTTGATCTGGCTCTTCGGTGAAATCTACCCGCTGAAGACTCCCGGAATATACGATCATAGGGGGGTCGTCTCGTAGGATTTGGTGTTTGTGGATATGTCCTAGGGCAACGTATTCTAATTGGGGTTGATGGAGCGTACTTGCTAAAAGAACGTGATCCTGGCCGAGCATCATTGATCTTTCTGTTCCGACTGTGGCACCGTTGACAGTAAGATGTCCTGTGAGAATTGCCGGAATGCCCGGGTCCAATTGAGATATACGATCTTGAATCGCTAGTGTTATTCGGTTTTCTAACTCCTGACGGATTTCATCGATCGTCAATCCTCTAGACTCTTCCCTACTTAGTAAGCCGCCTCTCCTGGGCCACGGAACAGCTAAAATCTGTATTGGTCCGTTGGCGGTTGGGACTAGATAGTTTTGCAGGCTATCCCCAATATAAAGTCTGGGTACTTGGAGAGTTCTAAAAATCTCGACGGCCGTGGCCCTACTAACGGCATTAGGCAAATCATGATTTCCAACCAATATGAAAGTTGGTATGCCTTCGTTGGAGAGGCGCGATAGCCTTTTGGCAAATTCCCTTTGATGTGTTTGAGATGGATCTCGCCCTTTATAAGCGTCTCCCGCCAAAAGCACAAGATCTATTTTTTCTTCTACTGCGCAAGCAACTACCTCATCAAGCGACCCTAGGAAATCCCCTAGGCGAGTCGAGAGGCCAGTCTCAGGATCAAGCCTGCCGTAATTTTCTACGCCGATATGTAAATCTGAAAAGTGGAGAATACGCAAGTCAGCTATAACCTTACTGGTATTATTTAGGATGATCCTATTCTGTGTACTACTTGGATCTTACAATAACTCGGATGTCCTGAATACATACACGTACTTTCCTAATTAGGGCGAATTTTGGTTGACAATACCACGACAGCTTCCTAGAATCAAAGTAGGTAATTAAATATGCGGGAAATTGCATGACCTCTATTAGACAGCTATCCTCATTACAAGAACTGGATTTAGTCTTAGATAAAATACAAATTGCAAAATCCGGAGCCGAAGAAGAGTTAAACGCGCGTGTAACTTTGGTGCACATGGAGTCGGAATTAGATTCTGAAAAAGGAAAATTAGTTGAGACCCAAAATTCTCACCAAATATTCCGGCAGGAATCAGAGACGCTTCGTGAGCGGGTACCAATGTTAGAAGAAAAGATTTATGGCGGCGATATAAATACTTCGCGCGAATTGGAAAGTATTGAACAAGAAGCAGGTCACGCTCGGAAGCAATTAGACGACATGGAAATGCGTATGTTGGAGCTGAGTGTTTCAGCAGACTCTTCTAGGGCAAAGATTTCCGAATTGGAGACAGAGCTTGAGACCCGTAAAGTTGCCTGGAAAAGTAGACATGCTGAACTTAGCAACCTTGTAACAAGATTATCATCTGAAGAAGCGGAGGTGTTGGCTCAAAGAACAGAGCTGGCAGCTACCGTCGACCAAATCGAACTACAGAAGTACGATCTATTACGTAAAAAGAAGGGCGGTACTGCGGTTGCCAAGGTGGAAAGAGGGCTATGTCAAGGTTGTCGGATGTCACTACCAACTCAACATCTACAAAAAGTTCGATCAGGTCGGCAGACGGTTCTGTGTAATAGTTGTGGCCGAATGCTCTGGATTGGATAGTCCTCCCGCGGTGGTTTACTGTGCTCCTTTACCCTTTCTATAATATCGTTGACCACTTTTACGCCACATGCTAGAGTTCCGATAGGGACCCAACAGGCCAAGTGACCGCTGCTTCTCTTATGAGGAGGGGAGGAAAGTCCGGGCTCCTATGGACGAAGCGCTGGGTAACTCCCAGGATTTTGGAATGCTCACACCACTCTGAAAGACGGATAGTGGCACAGAAACATACCGCCTTGTATTCTTTAACAGAATTTACAGGTCAGAATTGACCGAGGTAAGGTTGAAATCGGACGGTAAGAGCGTCCGGTCGGCTACGGTGACGTAGCGACGGCTAAACCCCGCTTGGAGCAAGGCCGAATAGGGGGACTATGAGAGTCCTACTCGTCCCCGGGTTGGCTGCTTGATCATGATGGCAACATCGTACTTCTTTGGTACCCGGACATTGATTAATGTTCTGATGGCTAGATAGATGGTCACTACCCTCTGATCGGGAATAACTCTTGATTAGAGCGGATACAGAACCCGGCTTATCGGCCTGTTGGATCCCGCCTGCAATAACGACCAACAATTCGTGTCCTATTCCTATTCGACATGTAACCGTTCCTGGTAGTTGATTCTAGTTGATGAATCGATACCAAACGATTATTATTATCAATACCGCTGTGAACTAACTGCAATGTTTGCCACTTTTATCTTGATAAGGAGGCTCTAGATCACCTGTGTTTTTGGATTTACACAGTCATTCAGTATCTTCAGATGATTCACGAGCGACAGTAGAGCAATATCTAAAGTGGATTCAAGTACTTCGCAAACGTGGTTTCTGTGCGGATGGGATAGTACTCACTGAGCATCGCAAATTTGACCACGATAAAGATTATTCATCGCTTGCAGACCAATACGGAGTGGTAGTTCTTAAAGGATCAGAATTGGACACTCGGTACGGTCATTTTTTAGTTTACGGTGTCACCGAAGCTCTCACAAGAGAAATAGAATTCGCCGATGTAAAGATGGATGCGAGAGAGTTAATGAAAGCGGCGCGACATCATGGCGGTATAGCCTTGCCCGCGCATCCGGGTAGATTTGGGATTGGTTTGGTCGATTATATAGAAGCCGGAGAAGAATTCCCCGATATAACAATCGTAGAACGACTTAATGGGGGAGGCAGACCTGGTGAAAACGAGAGAGCCGAGGTGCTTTGTACAGAACAAGGGCTCTTAGGGATCGGTTGTAGTGACGCCCATCTGGCCAGTCATATCTGTACCTGTATGACGGAATTTGATACGCCCGTACAGAATGAAATGGAGCTAGTAGAAGGTTTGCTGTCGGGCGAATTTAGACCTCTTTGGCTGGAGGAAACAAAGGTTAACAGTGGATAATTATAGAGCAGACTGGCGACGTATTTAGCACAAGGAGTTAATCAAACTTTATGGCTATGGAATTGGATTATGATAGATCTCTTTATGGCATTGAACATGAAGCAGGTCCATTTGAAGTGACCAAAGAAATGGTGTTGGCCTTTAGCAAAAGCATCGGTCAACAGGGAGAGATTTACAACGACGAGTCGGCGGCACTGGCAGCAGGCTTTAAAGGCGTGGTTGCACCACCAACTATGTGTACACTGATGGTTAGACATGTGAAATTACCAGACATAAAACTGTCTGAAGCTCATGGGAAAGCGAGATTTCATGCGGGACAGAGGGTTCAGACTCGGTCCAATATAACAGCAGGCGATTCGTTGACTGCATCATCACATTTGAAGGAAGTCTACAGTAAAACTGGCCGAAGCGGAACGATGGTTTTTATTGTTTGGGAAACCACTTTTTCCAACCAAGAAGGTGAAGTAGTAGCTGATGTCGAGGAATCATTCGCCGTTAGGGAATAATAACCTACAAAACTATCCGGAGGGTAGAAACTTGTACTTTGAAGATGTCGAATTAGGGGACGAAATTGGTCCTCTTGAAAAGATCGCCTCTGATCAAGACGTGATAGATTTCTGCAATTTGTGGGGGCCGCCAACTCCAAACCGATTTACAGATGCCAACGAAGCAGCTAAGAGCAAGTTATCCGGTCCAATAGTGCCTGGCATCATGACTATGGCCCTCATGGCTCAATTATTTACAGACTGGGCCAGCCAAGATAGCCTTAAGGATTTGAACTTGGTCTTCAGACAATCTGTGCCACATAACAAGCCATTGATTATTGATGCCACTATTACAGATACGCGAGAAGAAGGGGAAGAACACCTAATCGATTGCGACGTAGTCATGACAGGGCCAGAAAGGGAACGATATGTAATAGGTACAGCTACCGTGTCGTTACCGAGTCGTAATTCCAAGTAGAATATGCCCATGTTACAAAGTCTGAGACAAATAAGTATGCTTGTTCCGGATTTGCAACTAGCGGCGAACATGTATAAGGAACTACTTGGCATGGAGCCGGTCTTTGAAGACCGATCATCCCAATATCCTGTAGATATAAAAATTTTGCCGGCAGGGAATGGTACCTTCATAGAGTTGATGCAACCAATCGGCGATGAAGGACCAATCGCCCGTCATTTCGAACATAGGGGGGCTAGTCCTTATTTACTCACATTTCAGACTAGGTGTTACGATCAGCTCATATCAAACTTAAAATCTCTAGATATTCAGATTACAAGAGAAAATCAGACTCTTCAAACACGTCATGCCTTCGTTCACCCAAAGGCCACTAATCGTTCATTTATTCGAATTGTGGAGATATTAGATCCTACGTTGGATTGGCTCCCGGAGGCTAAGTCCTTCAAAGCAAATACGGTGTTTCCGCGAACTTGCCAACTTAGACAGGTCGCTATACTGGTCAATGATCTAGATCAAGCCATCAAAAAGTGGGAACTGATGTTTGGTATTGTTCCCACGAAGCGGTTTCAGATCAGTTTTACAGATTTGGAAATTGCGGTTCTGCCACTAGGTGATAACAATACATTTATTGAGTTGGCCCAACCCACCAGTGTAGATTCATCTCCTGCAAGGTTTCTTCAGAGATACGGCGAAGGGATCTATTTGACCATTTTTGAAATTGAGGATTCTCTCCAGTTGGATGAACATCTGGCTGACCAAAATATACGTTATACCACTTCACGGCGGACCGATAATTACGTAAATTTAGGATTCAACAGTATTTGGATCCATCCGTCTTCTATGGGAGGCGCATTTGTACAATTATCTCAGGTATTAGACCCTGTAAACCCTTGGCCGCCTGCTGGTGATGACTGGTTTCAATAAGTGAGATCCTTTGGGGGAGTATTGCTCCTGACTTTTATTTCACGAAACTCTCTGCAAAGCTGATTGTTTTAAGCAACTGCTCTCAAAAATTGACGCCCATCATATTCTAAAAAGGGTTGATAGGTGTATTTAGTTATATTCCCAAAATCCTAGTCTCTTAAAGGAGAGTGTTTATGTACGATTTAAGTGGAAAAGTAGCATTGGTCACAGGTGCGGGTGGCAGACATGGTATAGGTAGGGCTATAGCCACGCGCTTAGCCCATGAGGGAGCCGACATAATTGTTACTGATGTAGAGCAATCACTCGAAGCTATCCGGCCTGAAGACCGACGAGAGGGATGGGAGGGCCTTACCAGCGTGGTAAGCGAGATAGAACAAATGGGACGCAAAGCGCTAGGGTTGTTCTCAGACGTATCCGATCGTACACAAGTGGAACTAATGATTACCCAAACATTAGAAACATTTGGGACAATTGACATTTTGGTTAACAACGCTGGATCGAGACCTGGTAAGGATCGTGTGCCAGTCGTTGAATTGGAGGAAGAAGCCTTTGACGAGGTTATGAGAGTTAACGTCAAAGGAACTTACCTGTGTTCCCAAGCTGTGGCTCGCCATATGATTGCTAGGGGAGGATTCGGTAAAATTATCATTATTTCGTCGGGTGCAGGTAAAAAAGGAATAGCCCGATATGCGGCGTATTGTGCATCCAAATTTGCTTTGATTGGTTTTACTCAGTCTCTGGCTCATGAGTTGGCGCCATTTAATGTTAACGTTAACGCTATATGTCCTGGGTTAGTTGATTCTGAGCGGGTTGATTTCATTGCCGCGGCATTGGTGCCTGAGGGACAATCAGCTGAGGAACACAGGGCGTTAATGGTGAGAGAAAGGAATACGAGAGTGCCACTAGGCCGCATCGCCGTAGGAGACGATATAGCGAAAACTGCCGCATTTTTGTCATCGAGTGAGTCCGATTATTTAACAGGTCTATCGATCAGCGTATCTGGAGGATCTGAGATGGGATAGTGGAAATATCTGTAAATCACTCACTATTTAACAGAGAATCCTAAATGTTATTTAAAGAAAACTGTCTGGGATTATCGGAAAGGCACGGTTTCAGATATATAGCCTACTACTCGATATGTATATATACTGTCCTAAATTAGTAATGGACCTGTACGAAAATCATGGAATTAGACATAAACCAGGTAAAACATCTTGCTTCATTGGCGAGGATTGATCTTTCGGAAGAAGAAATCCAAAAATTAGCTAAAGACCTAGGTGATATATTTGATCAATTTGAATCCCTTCGGGACTTGAATATTGAACGAGTGAATCCTACTGCCCATATTGCTGATGTATTTAACGTTACACGCGAAGACCAAATCGGCGATTGTCTATCCACTGAGAACGTTTTAAGTAACGCTCCCAGGAGGGATGGAGACTTTTTCCGGGTTAACGCTGTTTTAGAGGAATAAATTGTCCAATCTCTGGCAATTGTCTGTTCGAGAAATCCACGAAGGCCTGACAAACAAAGTTTTCAGCTCATACGATCTGACCGAGGCATACATAAAAAGACTTCAGGGTGTGGAACCCCAGGTGAAATCATTTATTTCCGTGACGGACTCGTATGCGATCCAGCAGGCAATTCAAGCCGATGAAGTTTTGGCTCGTGGATCCGCCCAATTTCTGACAGGTGTGCCGTTCCAAGTAAAAGATATTATTTCTACTTCTGGGATTAGGACTACATGCGCCTCTCGAATGTTAGAAAATTATGTTCCCCCGTTTGATGCTACAGTGGTAAGTAAGTTATTA
>CAJXEF010000095.1 GCA_913052545.1 uncultured Chloroflexota bacterium | reverse complement strand
TGTATCACTTTTGGGCCGACTATAATCAGAAATGCATAAGCCATCTCGTTGTGATTGTCTCCCGAAGAAGAATCGATCTAATTCGCTCTCGCTATCAGTATCATAAAGGATGAGGTTTTGGCCTTCAGAATTGCAAGGGAAGAATTTAAATACGGCTGATGCCGTTATGGTTGAGTCGGCTAAGAGTATGTCTTCTACCTTTTTAACCGCCTCCCTAAGTTCGACTGCCGAGGGATCTCCGTTTTCTAGTGCGTCCTCGAATCGACCCTGATAACCAAGGTGTCTAACATAAAGCATCTGAGGATTTATGTAAGAAAATATCTTATCCAAATCATAGTCTTTTACAGTATGTATCCTTAGATCTGGTGGTTGCGGAACCGGGAAATTGTGATCGATTTGCGCTGGGGCGACTGGAGTTTCGTCCTTTTCAGTATTAGCTTGACGAGTTTGTTCCGCTTGTAACAATTCATCTGTTTCAGCCTCGATCTTGGAGGACAATTTCTGGAATTCATCTGAATCACGCAGAGTATTGGCTAGGGCTAGGCCAGTCATAGCGTCTTGAGCATATGCTACTAATCCGTCATAGTCGGGACCTATTCTGAGCCGCGTAAACCGGTTTGATAAAGCTGCCCCTCCCACTAATATGGGAGGTTTTATTCCAGCCTGTCTTAAATCTCGTACTGTTTCTACCATCATCTGGGCGGATTTAACTAGCAACCCCGACAGGCCGATAATATCCGGGTTATGTTCTCGGTAAGCATCTATGAGGTCTTGAGGTGGTACCTTTATCCCTAGGTTGATGACGTCGTATCCATTGTTAGAGAGAATAATTTCTACTAAATTCTTCCCGATATCGTGTACATCTCCCTTCACTGTGGCTAGTAATACTTTGCCTTTTACTGCTGCATCCAGGCGATCCATGTAAGGTTCAAGATGAGAAACTGCGAATTTCATCGATTCAGCAGATTGTAATACCTCTGCGACTATGAGTTGATTTGCATTGAATTGCCTTCCTACTTCGTCCATCCCGTCCATTAAAGGTCCATTAATAATCGCCAAAGGTTCTCTTGCTTGAAGGGCCTCATCTAGGTCCTCGGCCAAACCCTCTTTGCTTCCTTCAATTATGGCCATCGATAGTCTTTGATCGAGTGGCATGCTTAGACGGTCTTCACTGGAGGTTTTAGGAGCTTTATCTCTGAAGTGATCGGCAAATGCGGCAACAGGATCATCTCCTGCGTACCAAATCAAATTCTCAGCTAGTTTTCTCTCATCTTCTGGTATTGAATTATAGCGTTGTAATAGTTCCGAATTTACAATGGCCATATCCAGCCCTGCTTGGACACAATGGTACAAAAAAACCGAATTGAAAACCTCCCTACCAGCCGGAGGTAAGCCAAAAGATACATTTGATATACCTAAAATAGTTTTAGTCCGTGGTAGGGTTTCTTTAATTAACCGCACACCCTCTATAGTCTCAGCTGCCGATCCAATATAGTTCTGATCCCCCGTGCCAGCGGGAAATACAAGTGGATCGAACATGATATCTTCTTCGGGCACGCCGTATTTTTCGGTCAGCAGTTTATGGGACCTAAGAGCTACTTCAAGCTTTCGTTCTTTAGTAATTGCTTGAGCCTGTTCTTTATCATCATCTATGCATCCGACAACTAAAGCGGCTCCATAGCTTCTGGCCAATGGTACCACTGCCTGAAATCTTGTTTCGCCGTCTTCTAGGTTGATGGAATTTATAATAGATTTACCCTGGAGGCGCTTTAAGGCTTCTTCTATTACTACAGAATCGGTTGAATCTATCATGATGGTGGATTTAACTTTCTTGGTAACCTGGTCTAGAAACTCTACGACATCATTCAATTCGTTCCGGTCGGGATCTTGTAGGCAGACATCAAGTACATGTGCTCCGCCTCTAATCTGTCTACGCCCGACCTCTGCTGCTTCCTCAAAAGATCCTTGGTTAATCAATCTACGGAATCGACGGCTACCTAATACATTGGTTCGTTCACCTACTATGACCGGTCGTGTATCTTCATCAACTACTAGAGCTTCAATTCCGGATAGTCGAGTTTCTGATAGCACGGTAGGAATTCTTGTAGATTTGTGTTGAGCAGTTTCCGATAACAAGCGGATATGCTCCGGTCCTGTGCCGCAACATCCGCCTATGACATTCACCCAGCCAGATTCAATGAACCTGCTAATAGTGTTAGCAAGCATTTCGGGGGTCTCATTGTACTTGCCGTCTTCATCAGGTAATCCTGCATTAGGGATACAGGCGATTGGAAATCGAGATAGCGAGGCCAGAGTTCTGATGTGGTCGGTCATAAATTCTGGACCTGTTGCGCAATTGAACCCGATCCATAATAAATCGCGATGAGCTAACGATGTATATAATGCCTCTGCGTCTTGACCGGCGAGTAAAGTGCCCATGGGTTCTACAGTACCCTGAACTGCTATGGGAATATCGAGGTTTAGTATGGCAAGGGCACGGTCTATCCCATTTAACCCTGCCTTAACGTTGATGGTGTCCTGGCTGGTTTCTAATAGTAATAGGTCTACACCGCCCTCAATCAACCCAATGGCTTGTTCTTCGTAAGCGGCAGCGAGCTCATCAAAAGTTATGCCACCGGTGACCGATATGGTTTTGGTGGTTGGACCCATGGAACCAGCGACGAACCTGGGTTTTCCATGCTCACTGCATTGATCGGCTACTTTTCGCGCTAGTAAAGCAGCTTCCCGGTTTATGCGAGAGGACTCATGGGCCAGATCATATTCGGCTAGTACTACGGAGGTCGCGCCGAATGTGTTGGTCTCTATGATGTCTGCTCCGGAGTCCAGGTAACTCTGGTGTATATCTGAAATTACATCGGGTCTAGTTATAATTAAATACTCGTTACAACCTTCGTATTCAGGTCCCCCGAAGTCGACTGGGCCCAAGTTTTTACCTTGGATCGCGGTCCCCATTGCTCCGTCTACCACAAGTATTCTACCGCCCGCCTGGAGTAACGATTTCAGCTCATTAATTCGATTGTTCGCGTTCATATATATCCATACGTTGCTAATAATTCGGATTCAATTGTATCACCAGACCTATTCAAACCCAACTTCCAGATGGAGATCCGTTGCTTTTTCATAATTGTGTATTAGATTCCTGATTTTGGATTGGTTTCAAAAACAAGACTTTATTATCCGTTAAACATTGCGGACAGTTGAGTATTGTTGCGTTCCAACCATCGGATGTTCAAATTAATTCGCTCTAACGATTGTTGTATAGTCCGTTCCGCTGCGGGAGTCGGATGTTGTTCAAAGAAGGATTGCACCTCTTCTAGCTTATCTGCAGTGGAAAAGGTACCGCAGATAGAGACTAGACGCATAAGGCCGAATCCACCGCCACCGTAACGTTTGTCGAATTCTTCCCATTGATCTTTAAGGAAATTCCAAGCCAGATCACGACCGTTCAGATTTGCAGCGACGGCTGTTACTACGGTGATCGTATCTTGTAAACGGACATCATCGGTTAAAGAACGTGTTAATGTTTCTTGTAGTAGTTCGGGAGATGTAAAACGGGTTAGCCCTATCAATAATCTGACATATTCTTCCTGTAGGTCGGTGTTTTTTGCCAAATGCCAGAGCTGATCGTAAGTGTTTCGACTACCGTTTTGTGCACATAAACTGTAAACGAGTCCTCTAATATCCGGATGTAATGAATTTGGCTCTCCAATATACTGGTTGAAACGATTTTGTGCTTCGCCTAGTACCCCTTCATCACCATAATTACCTGCTTGACTTAAAACTGTACTACGAAGTAAGGCATCTAAATGACCTTCTCCTGGTCTCTGGTCCCAACCTATCAAAGATGCCTTGGATGTAAATATATCCAAGGCATATTTGCGATAGTCATTGTGATAAGGCTGATCGGCTATGAGTGTTTCAACATCTCGGAGATTACTGGCTAAATCGCTCCACACTGAAGCGTCGTCTTCATCCCTGTATGCGTCTGCTAAAGACAAGAATTGCGATACTGGTAATAAACCGGCCCTTGAGAGTGCGTAGGCGTCGTTTTGAATACCGAGTCGGTCTGTAGCTGCGAGAGTTTTGGATCGGATGACCGGGATTAGCCGCTCCCAATCCTCATCTGAATAATTTACACGGAAGAAACCTGTTTGAGAAGGATTTACTTTAAACCATGAATTTGGATCTGAGGACGTTGATAACTGCACATCAGTTTGGCTGTCGTTCAACACTAATGTGGTTTCTTGGGATGATTGGCTATCTGATATTCCTACTGGAACTTTCCAGAGTGTCTTCTCAATGTCGTCTTCTGTGCCTTGATCATATACAAATCGACGTTGAGTTAGCCGTATTGCTTGATTTTGGTTACTCGGTAAACGGTCAACTTGCAATACGGGATATCCCATTTGTCCGGTCCACGTTTCCATAATGCTTGTTACAGGTTGATTGGATGCTTTTTCTAGTGCTGACCACAGGTCTACTGTTCGCGCGTTTTGATATTGATTTGCGGATATATATTGTTGCAACCCTTGCCTGAAAATTTCTGGAGTCAAAAACTGCTCCAACATTCGGATGACAGAGGCGCCTTTACTGTAGCTTATAGCGTCGAAAAGCTGGCTGACTTCTGCCGGGTTTTTAACCTCTTGCTCTATCGGGTGAGAATTTTTTAATCCGTCTAAACTTAAGGCCCGATTTGTGTCCATATTCACAAATTGTGTCCACATTTGCCATTCAGGGAAGGCCCAATCTACTGCTTTTGTACCCATCCAAGAGGCGAAGCTCTCATTAAGCCAGAGATCATCCCACCATTCCATAGTGACCAGATCTCCGAACCACATGTGTGCCATTTCGTGTGCTACAACTTCTGCTACTCGTTGACGCGTTCCAGCCGAAGAATTTGATTGGTCTACCAGTAATGCGGTTTCACGATAGGTAATACATCCCCAGTTTTCCATTGCCCCCGCGGCAAAATCAGGTATTGCTATATGATCTAGTTTCTCGAGTGGGTATGGGATACCGAAATAATCATTAAAGAAAGAAAGAAGGTTAGCAGAAGTCTCTAAAGCGAAGCGCCCCTGTTCTTCTTTCCCTGATGTCGTCCAGACTGACACGGTAGTGTTGTTAACGGATTCTTGTTCAATGTGGGTCAAATCACCCACTATAAAAGCAAGCAGATAAGTCGACATGATTGGTGTTTTTTCAAAATGCACCTTCTTGAGTCCCGGATCACGTCTATCTTCTTCTTTGATTGGTGTATTGGATAAAGCTGTCAAGCTTTCGGGGACTATAAGTGTCACATCAAAGACGGCTTTGTGAGCGGGTTCGTCCCAACAAGGGAATGCTCTCCGAGCATCGGTCGCTTCAAATTGTGTGGCGGCTAAGTAACGTGTAGCGCCGTTGTCATCCAAGTATTGGCTCCTGTAAAACCCTCTCAACTTATCGTTCAACTCCCCCTTGAAGATTATCTCTAACAATGCCCTACCGGGTTGAATAGCTGAATCAAATGTGAGGGTTGCTGTTTCTCTTTCGGTGTTGTACTTGATGTCTGAAGAAGTCCATGATCGGCCACTCTGGGTCAATTTTACGGTTTCGATATTTATTTCGATGGAATTCAGCTGAATTTGAGCAGTCGTTTCCAGTATCTCGATCTCGATGGTTTCTTCTCCTGAAAATTTGAATTGTGCTAAATCAGGTTGAAGTTTTAAATTGTAATTAATTGGCCGTACGTTGTTGGGCAATACAATTTTGTCGAGGGTAGTCATCATCATTCTCCACGTACAGATTATTCAAAAATATTCTGAATCATCTGGGAATAGGCTGGCTTTTTAGAATCAGGATAAGTTCCAGCATTGGTTAGTTTACCATTATCATGGGAGTCGCATAATGATTGTCTATTGTTCTGGATATAGAACTATCAAATAGTGGTTTGCAGAGGAGGACTAATGAGTATTGCTGTATCCTTGGATCTATCTTGTGATTAGATATTCCTTTTCATCAACTCCGTTTCTCTAATGCTATAATAGCCAACAACATTTTGATCAGGATAATCTTCAATACACTTTAGTACAAACGAACTGCAAATAGCATAAAAAGGAGATAGCAGGTATGGCACCGAAGACTATGTTTGAAAAAATCTGGGCAAATCACCTAGTGCATGAAGAAGAAGGCCAGTCTTCGGTGATCTATATAGATCTGCACTTAGTGCATGAGGTTACATCTCCCCAAGCCTTCGAGGGTTTGCGTTTGGCAGGTCGGCCAGTTAGGAGGCCTGATTTAACCATTGCCACGGTAGATCACAATACTCCGACTTGGGATCTATCGCTTCCTGTGACAGATCAGATTTCCAAGCAACAACTAGATGCTTTGGAAGTAAATGCCCCTGATTTCGGGGTCACTCTGTACGACAGATTTAGTCCATACCAGGGGATCGTTCATGTAATTGGTCCGGATTTGGGTTATACCCAGCCCGGAAAAACAGTAGTATGCGGGGATAGTCATACTTCAACCCATGGAGCTCTGGGTTGCTTTGCTCTCGGAATAGGAACCTCAGAAGTTGAACATGTATTAGCCACCCAAACTCTGCGGCAGTTCAAACCCAAGACCATGGAGGTCAGAGTTAATGGAACTTTGCCATTTGGAGTTAGCGCCAAAGATATAATTTTAGCTATCATAGGTGAAATTGGTGTTCATGGAGGAGTCGGTCATGTGATTGAATATACTGGTGAAGCAATCAGGTCGTTGTCTATGGATGGTCGTATGACCGTTTGTAATATGAGCATTGAAGCTGGTGCTAGGGCTGGAATGATTTCCCCAGATGAAACTACTTTTGATTACGTAAAAGGCCGACAGTTTGCTCCTAAAGGAGAAGAATTTGATGAGGCTGTAGCTAGATGGAAGTTACTTCCGACTGATGAAGGTGCTACTTTCGATAAGACTGTGGTTATTGAAGCTTCTGATCTTGAGCCGTATGTGACCTGGGGGACCAATCCCGGGATGGTTGCTAGGATTACTGATAATGTTCCAGATCCTTCCCTGATGGATCAGCCTTCTGAAAGAGAAGCAGCAGAGCGTGCTTTGCAATATATGGATTTGGAGCCTAACATGCCGATCCAAGATATTAAGATTGACAGGGTATTTCTGGGGGCTTGTACCAACGGTAGGCTAGACGATCTTAGAGCTGCTGCGAAGATAATTAAAGGGCATAAAGCTCATCCGGATGTATACCCTATGGTAGTACCGGGTTCTGCGTTGGTCAAAAAGCAGGCTGAAGAGGAAGGGTTAGACCAGATATTTAAAGAAGCAGGATTCGATTGGAGGATAGCGGGATGTTCCATGTGCCTAGGAATGAATCCCGATATATTACAACCCGGGGAACGTTGTGCTGCTACCTCAAACCGGAATTTTGAAGGGCGTCAAGGAAAGGGTGGGAGAACCCATCTAGTAAGTCCGGAGATGGCTGCGGCCGCAGCTATCGCAGGTCATTTTGTAGATATTAGAAATTGGTAGGAGACTTTTAATGGAACCATTTGTAAAGATTAACGGAATAGTTGCCCCCATGGACCGTGTGAATATCGATACTGATCAGGTAATCCCGGCTGTTCATCTCAAACGTATTGAACGTACGGGCTATGGACAGTTCCTATTTGAGAGTTGGAGATTTCAAGCCGATGGCACTCCGAATCCCGATTTTGTTTTAAATAAACCTGGTTACCAAGGTGCTAGTGTTTTAGTAGCTGGACGTAACTTCGGATGTGGATCATCGAGAGAGCATGCACCGTGGGCGCTACAAGAATATGGTTTTCGTTGCATTATAGCTTCTAGTTTTGCGGATATTTTTTACAATAACTGTTTTCAAAATGGTGTTTTGCCGATTATTCTTCCTGAAGATCAGGTCAGGCAAATAATGGATAAAGCTTTGGATACACCGGGCATCTCTCTTAACGTAGATCTTCAGGCCCAGAGAATATGGGATGAAGACGAAGAAATATCTATATCTTTTGAGCTGGATCCATTCAGACGAGATTGCCTGCTGGAAGGGATGGACGATATAGGGATAACACTTCAAAATGAAGACAAAATACGGGAATTTGAAAATAGATAACAACTAACAATTAATCAAAAATGGGCTTAGCATCTTAATCTTAGGATAGAAATCTGCTACTCATTAACACGGTGAAACTTGGAGACTTGGTTGATAAAGTCAGGTTCAAATCGTTGAAGTCTCCCCTGTCTAACCTGCTCTTCTAACGATGGTCTTGTGACGCCAACTGGAGTAGTTGGACCATACCCTATGATGCCTTCCGATTCCCATTTAGATAATGCAGATTCTTTGTAGCCTAAAAGGTCAACGAAAACTGATTTGTTGTGTTCTCCCATGATTGGGGCAGATTTCGGAGTGATCTGTGGTGTCTCTGAAAATTTCCAGGGTCGACTTGCGTAGGGCAGTGGAGGCATACCGGTAGTAGGATGGTGAGGGACAATCTCGTAAAAATTGCGAGTTTGAAGATGCTGGTTGAACAAGAGTTCCTGACCATCCAGTACTGCGCCCGCAGGTATCCCTGATGTTTGGAGAACCTCCATCAGTTCTTGGTTATCCCACTGAGTAGTGACCTCGGCAATGAGTACGTTTATTTCGTCGTGATATTTGAGGCGGCCTTCAAAATTTGAGAATC
>CAJXEF010000094.1 GCA_913052545.1 uncultured Chloroflexota bacterium | reverse complement strand
TGTTAAAGTTTTCGCAATCATGGTAACGATTTCAGATTATAAGCTCATCCATTGTATCAAAAATACGGCGCAAGATCCCCTTAGTATTGCCAATTGTTCAACGCTATTCAACTCAGATTCTCCTTGAGGTTACCCCGGTCAAATGCTAAAATCTGGCAACAGATCTATGGCAATATAATAAATTTATTAGCTACATTCCTGATCCAGATTCCCGTGGGGATGCAATGGCTCGAACTAAAAAAGCTCTAAAATCTAAAATTGCCCCTATTGATATCCCTGAGATAATCAGCACGTTAACCAACAACTACGGGCCATTCCCTGAAGAACCTCGGTTAGATCCGGCTCATGAGCTTACTTTCACCATTTTGTCTCAGCACACCTCAGATATTAACTCAGAAAGAGCTTTTCAAGGGTTAATGAACACATTCGGCGACCTTATGTCCGTAGCTCAGGCTGAAGTATCAGAAATCGAGCAAGCGATAAGTCGCGGCGGATTAGCCAAAATCAAAGCGCCTAGGATCAAAGCGATTTTAAACCGAATCTTGGAGCTTAACGGATCGTTAGATCTGTCATTCCTATCCGAAATGCCATTACAGGAAGCCAAGACATGGCTGCGTCAACTACCAGGAATAGGTCCTAAATCTGCCGGAATTATTCTTAACTTCTCCCTGGGCATGCCTGCTATGGCAATAGATACCCACATTTACAGAGTATGTCAAAGACTCGGTTTGATCGGGAAAAAGGTAACCGCCGATAAAGCACACGAATTAATGGAAGAAGCTGTAGATCCAGAACAAGTATTTACATTCCATATAGCTTTCATTACCCACGGGCGACAAATTTGTAAGGCGCAAAGGCCCCTGTGCGAAGAATGCCTCCTAGCTAAGCACTGCCCTTCAAAAGATCAGTTCACCGTCTTGACCTCTTTAGAGGGTTCAGATACTCTTGTCGCCAAATCGAAGGGTAAAAAGCCGACATCTAAATCCAAAAAGGTGTCAAAACGAGTATCGGTCAAAGAATTACCACACTCTGTACCTACCGGAGATAGAACTTAGTGAAAGCTGGAATAATTAATGTAACCGGCTATGCCGGGTCCGAATTAGCCCGCATATTGTACCGACATCCCGAAGTAGAAATTACGTCTGTGACGGGACGAAGCTCAGCCGGCCAAAAGCTAGGAGAAGTTTTCCCCCATCTATCAGCCTTAAACCTGATTATTACGGAAGAGCTGACGGGTGATGTTGATGTCATCTTTTCCGCCTTACCTCACAAAGCAAGTGCTGAGGCAGTAATCCCTCTGCTAACACAAGGAACT
Organism: uncultured Chloroflexota bacterium; assembly: GCA_913052545.1. The sequence goes on along the minus strand of CAJXEF010000094.1, from coordinate 7,389 downwards.
CGAGTAATAGATATTAGTGCTGACTTCAGACTCAAACAGGCTGATCAATATGCGGAATGGTACGGTGTACAACACCCCGATCCGAGTTATTTGGAAGATGCAGTTTACGGCATTCCAGAATTACACGAAAAAGAAATATCACGAGCTCAGCTCGTAGCTAATCCGGGTTGTTATCCCACCAGCGCTATCCTGGCTATGGCACCAGCGGTAAAGCTCGGACTAATTGAACCGGACATTATCATAGATAGTAAATCTGGCGTCTCCGGGGCAGGAAGGGGACTAAGCATGAGTACCCATTACTCGGAAGTAAACGAAAACACAATGGCATATTCTCTATCCGGACATCGCCATCTACCAGAAATTACTCAAGAGCTATCTCTCTTGACCGAACAAACTCTGGAACTTACATTCCTGACTCACCTAGTTCCAATGACCCGAGGCATTTTAAGTTCATGTTATTCTAAGTTGAAGGCACAAGCTACCTATAGCGCCAGTACATCTGTATCACACATAAGGGAAGTCTACGAAGAATTTTATAAAGCTCATCCCTTTGTAGTAATAACAGATACTCCACCACAAACTAAACAAACGCTGGGTAACAACCAGTGTTTGATATACCCTACTATTGATCCACGGACTAATCGGTTAATAGTTATTAGCTGTATTGATAACCTAGTAAAAGGTGCGGCCGGGCAAGCAGTCCAGAACATGAATCTCATGTATCAATTACCAGAGGAAACTGCGTTAGAATCGTTGGCGGTGTACCCGTAGTTGTAGTAAAATTCGTCCGTGCCCCGGTCGTCTAGCCTGGCCTAGGACGCCACCCTTTCAAGGTGGAGATCATGGGATCGAAGCCCATCCGGGGTACCACCGACAATCTGAAATACCCTCAGCAAGTTTGTTGAGGGTATTTTTACGGATATCACCTCCCAGTACGTCGCAACCTATCCTTTGTTTGTTGGCATTATGAACTCACTCGTAACTTTAATAACTGTTTCGCTATAAGGTTGAATACAATATCAATTGACATGATAATAGACAAGATGTAGTATCACCAGACCGTTACAGTCTACTAACCCGTTTTTTAAGGTCACGCAATTGGAATTACTCAGTTTATGTTTAAAACGTTTAAACGTTATCGGTGCGTTCCGTGAGCTAGGGACTGATAGTCAACGCCGGGGAACATTGATAGCCCTCGCGTCTACCCAACTCTTAGTACAACTCTCGAGCATGCCCATAGCTCTTACTATCCCCTCTGTTGCCCGACATTACGAAATAGACGTTTCACAAGCAGCATGGACAGTAATAATTAGACTACTGCTTTTAGGCAGTACTGTATTTTTAGCCGCACGTCTCGGGCAGAAATACGGTCATGTCCGCGTTTACTTTGCAGGTGCAATTACGATGTGCATCGCAAGTACTTTATCTGCTTTTGCCTTAAATTTTAACCAATTGGTAATTTGGAGCGGTGCTGTAGGAGTCGGCGGGGCGCTTATCACAGCCAATTCTAACGCGATATTGACTTTAGTCTTCGACAGCAGTGAACGCGGTCGTGCCTATTCTATCCCCGTAGTGGCGGCACGTTTTGGATCATTGATAGGGCTGGCTCTGTTTGGTCTGTTCCTCCAGTTAGGTTTCATATTCCCCGCTTTTGAGTCTTATGGCTGGCGGCTTGTTTTCCTCACATCCTTACCAGTAGGATTATTAGCCATAAAAAATAGTTGGCCGTTACTAAAATATAATTTCCAAGGGGTGGTTGAAGAAGCTAAGGCAATAAATATTGACTATGTGGGTGCCAGTTTAATGGTGGCCACACTAGGTGTATTTATTCTTTCAGGATTGCACATTCATGATGGAGCAGAGGCATTCACCACTCCCGAAGCAATGTCATACCACTTACCCATGCATTTATTGTTCTTGGCTATGCTAGGCCTTTTCATGGTTATACAGCAACGAAGTAGCACACCGTTTGTTGATTTCAGTTACTTCAAAGTTAAGTATTTCTCAACTGCTCTTTACAGCAACACTACTTTCCATCTTTCCATGTTAGCCGTAACAACTTTGATACCCATTGTTGTCGAAAACGGATTAGGCAAAGCGCCGTGGGTAGTAACCGTAGTGTTATTACCTAACCAAATTATGGGCCTATTCTTACCACCATTAGCAGGTTGGATATATGACCGGTACAATCCCAAGTGGTTAAGACCAGGATCCTTAATGAGTATCGCTCTAGGATTTATACTCGTCGGATTCTTTGCCGGAGGCGTCCCTGTATGGGGTCTCCCTCTTTTGTTGATGCCAGCTTACCTTGGCTCCAACTTATTCAACACAGCAAACAACGCTCTAGTTATGAACACACTTCCCCAAGACCGTAGTTTTGCATCCGGCATGTTGGAAACAACCCGACAAATGGGGCACACCATCGGAGCTACTATTGGAGCGACGGTCTTAGGACTTGCCATACCGATTACGATAGACCTACTTCCCGCGATAGAATCACAAGCATTATATCGAGAAGGATTCCGTTACTCTGCCTTGGCAGTAGTGGGGGTTATGGTTTCAGGTAGCGTGGTTGCTATGTTCCAAAAAACAGCTGGTGGTAGCTCCGCTACCCCTCCGCCAATACCGCAGGCTGTACCTCAAGGCGGAAACGATTAAACTCGCCACTTTGATCTAATACGGTTATTACCCTTCAACAATAGCTGTGTTTCCTTCAGAACTAGGAAATTAAGATGAAAATAACAGAAGTCCTGAGCGAAGTATTCGAATGGGAGCGTCCTGGCATCTGGAACGGCGGACACTACTATGGTCCGGGCCGACTACATAAAATAACCGTAAAAACTGACGAAGGAATTACAGGATACGGCTGGAACGGAGGTACCGCAGCAGAAAGACCTCTGAATTTGTTTCCTGGCTACGTTGATTATTTTCGTCCTATGCTGATCGGGCGTGATCCTATGGAAACCAGGTCCATATCTGATGACCTCGGCGAGAAACTAATCAAGATACTCGGCATAGGAGGCATTAATACTCAAGTTCTAGCAGCTATCAACATAGCGTGTTGGGATATCAAAGGGAAAGCTCTCGGGCAATCTATTCACCAAATGCTAGGTGGAGCACAAAAACGAATCCGCACCTACATCGCCGGAGGATACTATGCGGAAGGTAAAGGACTTGAAGAACTCCAAGAAGAACTCCGGTTTAATATCGAAGAGCTGCATGCCTCTGCGGTAAAGATTAAGATCGGTGATCCCAAGGTTGGCATTGCGGGGGATTTGCAACGGGTGGAAGCCTCCCGAAAAGCAATCGGCGATGATGCCACGTTACTAGTCGATGCCAACTGTGCATTAGATTTAGCGACTTCATTAGAGTTCGCTAAACAGCTTCCCGCATATAATGTTTATTGGTTTGAAGAACCGTTACCTATTCACGATTATGAAGGCCATAAGAAACTTGCTCAGTCATCTCAAGTAAAAATAGCCACAGGCGAAAATGGTTACCACATCGCTCACTTCAAGACCCTTTTAGACCACCAAGGTGCATCCGTCCTTAACGTGGATGTCGGCATAGTTCCGGGGTACGACGTAGCTAAAGATGTAACTGATCTTGCCGCGGACCGGGGAGTATCTATCGCTCCACACGGTTGTCAGGAATTACAAATTCACCTCGCAGCTGCCATCCCTCATGGTGAATTTCTAGAATATTATCCAGTAGAAGTAGATCCCCTCCGAGCAGAGATGTTCCTCCCTGTATTAAAGCCAGATAATGACGGATACGTTACTGTACCAGACAGGCCCGGCCTCGGGTTCGAACTCAACATGCAGCTTCTTAATAACTATCGGGTTGCATGATAGGTCAGTTCTTATAATTCCCATGAACGACAATCACTTTGTTATAAAGCAGGCAACAACTGGTGACGTACCGGTAATATTTACGCTCCTCAGAGGTTTAGCGGAATACGAAAACCTGACCGCCGATTTTGTTGTCACTGAACATGATTTAACGAAAGCATTATTTGGAACAAATCCAATTGCCAGCGTTATCTTAGCTTACGAGAGTAATACTGCAATCGGAATAGCAGTATTTTGCAACCACTATTCTACGTTTCTGGGGCGTGAATACCTCTATTTAGAAGATATCTTCGTTATTCCCAGTCATAGAGGCTCGGGTATCGGAAGGAAATTGATGGAGCAGGCAGCCATTTTGGCTAAAACTCGTGGCTCTACAATGATCGAATGGTCAGTCTTGAACTGGAACGAACCAGCCATCAAATTCTATGAACATCTGGGAGCTAAGCCCGTTGAAGGTTGGATAACTTATCGCCTAAATGATGACGCTTTGGAAACATTATCAAATTCCCCTTAAACGGTTGGAACACGTAACGAACTTCGATTTTAATCAGTTCTATGCACATTCCCTTAGAATTCTTCAGGACTTCATAGAGCAATACAGAACAAATATAATAGTTAATGTATACTTCATAATAATATAGCTCTTCGAAGTAGGTATAAAAATGCAATATGATTATATCGTGCTAGGAGCCGGTTCAGCCGGTTCTATCATCGCCACTAGGCTCAGCGAAGATAGTGAAAAATCCGTATTGCTGATAGAAGCGGGTCCTGATTTCCCTAACTTTGAACATCTACCCGATGACGTTAAATTTGGCTATGCGACTGCGTCAGACATTATGGTAAGTGACCACAATTGGCAATTTACCGGTAAAGCAACAGAGCAAGCTGAGCCCATGATGGTTCCCAGAGGTAAGATCACGGGCGGATCTAGTGCTATTAATGGTCAGGTATTCCTGCGAGGAGTGCCAGAAGATTACGATGCTTGGGCTGCTTTGGGAAACGATCAATGGAATTTTCAAAACCTGTTGACGTATTTTAGAAAAGTCGAATCCGATACAGATTTTGCCGGAGACGACTTCCATAACTCAGATGGACCAATAATAGTTCGTAGGTTCAAATCTGAGGAACTGCGTCCGGACCAGGAAGCGTTCTATCAGGCCTGCAGATCCTCCGGGTTTTCCGACAGCCCCGATCATAATGCTCCTGATGCCTCCGGCGTTGGACCTTGCCCTTTAAACAACCCCAATGGTATTCGTTGGAGTACTGCTTTGGGGTATCTTGACCAAGCTCGTCATCGTATGAATTTAACCATACGCCCGGAGTGTAGAGTACATCGAATAATATTTTCAGGTAACCGGGCTGTAGGTGTGGAAGTAGAAAGTGGCGGTGATCTATTTACAGTGGAAGGTCATGAAATAATCCTAAGTTCTGGGGCAATAGGCTCACCCCATATACTATTACTTTCTGGAGTAGGTCCAGCAGAACATCTTAAGTCTTATGATATCCCTCTAGTACATGACCTCCCAGGAGTTGGCCAAAATTTGCGAGACCACCCAATGGTATATATCACGTTCCGTACTAAACCCGGTTACGATTTAGATGGATTAGCTCCACGAGTTCAAATGATCCTTAGATGCACTGCGGAGGGTTCGGATCTACGAAATGACTTACAAATCATTATGTCATCATTCGCAACAGAGCGAAATAATCGTGGTGGGGATCGAATGAACTCGTTAGGTATACGAATGCTGGCCATCCTGAATTTAGCTACCGGCTCCGGCTCACTCGGATTAACGTCTAATGATCCGACTATTCAACCTTTCCTCGACTACAGATATCTTGAAGAAGAATTTGATCGGCGCAGGTTGAGAGACCTCACAAGATTATGCGCCAGTCTGGGTGAGGCCGAATCTTTCCAAGATATTATTGATAAAAGGATAGAACCTACCGACGAAGAGATAAACTCCGACTCTAATTTGGACCAATTTTTATTGAGAGAAGTAACTACAGGTCAGCACATATCAGGTACATGTAAAATGGGCCCTATAACCGATCCAATGTCAGTAGTCGACCAACACGGTAGAGTCCATGGCCTGGAGGGTTTACGAGTGGTAGATGCATCTATAATGCCCAATTGTATTAGGGCTAACACGAATGTAACTACAATGATGATAGGAGAGCATATTTCTGATCTCATCAGAAGTAACAAATAATACTGATACCAGATCCTAAATCTATCGAGCGGTTTTTTGGGAAATGGTAGCCAGCAGAATAGATATATTATCTAGATTATCTAGATCTTCTATCATATTCACCATATCCGCTCCTGACGACTCATCCAGAACTCGGCTCATGCAATCCTGCACTTTGGCCATACGTTGCTGACGGCTCATCGGGTTACCAGCTGATCCAGTGAACTTGCCACATTCATCGCTAACGGTACGACCATCTTGCAACAGAGCAGTGGCGATTACCGGATCAGAATCAAGTCCATCAGGTTCGACCCGAATTTTAGCCAACATATTCTCCATTCCGGATGAAAAGCGCCTGTCATCGGTAAAACTATCAATAACAACCTCACCGTCTAGTAGTGCTGACGCCGCACAATATTCAACACTGAACTTACCATCCAGCCCGGTCTTGGGCAAAGAGCCAGAATGACCCCTCCCCGATGTCCGGAGGACCAATTCTCGAACCATTTCAGCATTCAAACTATATTTGTCTCGCAAATTTAAAACTGCTTCTATTGGGTTCTGCATATATACTTGCGCTGGAAACCTTTTGATATCGAAACCGGGATCCACTAACCTATATGGATCCCCCAGGCCACCTACCACAACATCCCAATCCATATCACCGTTAAATAAAGCATCAGCATATCCACGAGAAGTTTCTAAAATTGCATCGCTGGCTGTATACCCAGACCTCGCCAGCAATGCAGATTCAACACCCATTCGAGCTGCATTGCCTGGATGGGTAGATTTAACCATTGTGCCGGTATTAGCTGTCAATCCACCTGTTCGTGAAGCAGCTATCCCTAAGGCCATTTGAGTTTTATAGGTATCTAAACCCAGAATTTTAGCACTGGCAGCAGCACCTCCGAGGGGTCCGAACATACCAGGCGGATGAAAGGCAGGATTGGCTGCTGAAAAAGAAGCTGCTCTAAGGCGACCTTGAATCTCCCAACCCAACACGTATGCTTCTATAATATTCCTACCGGAGCCGTTACTTACTTCCGCCAATGCCAAGGCCGAAGGAAGGCAAGAAGAAGTCCCATGAGTAGGGGGAAATCCTTGTATCTCGTAATCTAAGCAGTGACCAAAAATACCATTAGCGAAAGCTGCATTCGTAGCATGGGTTTTAAAATCCCAGCCAACCACTGTAGACTGAGGGGTTCCTCCAACATCTTTTACGTAATTTCCAACAATAGTTGCTAATTCTTGAACTGAACCAGCAACTATATTTGCCACACCATCTAATATACCAATCTTAGCCGCCTCCACGACAGCCGGTGGCAGGTTATCATATTTAGTATCGA
>CAJXEF010000093.1 GCA_913052545.1 uncultured Chloroflexota bacterium | reverse complement strand
CAATTTAGATAACGCGTCTCGTGACGCAATCACTTATGGGGCAGATGTGGTCTACTCCGTGACTAGTCCTTTACTCGCGGAGTATCAGGCTGAATGTTATTTAAAGAGTATGGAATCCCTTTGTAGGGAAACAAACCCAAGCATAGTATTGATAGGGAGGACGAACGAAGGGCGAGAGCTAGCTCCACGGCTTGCCTTTAGACTAGGGGTAGGATTAGCACAGGATTGTTTAGAAATCTCTGTAGACCAATCGAACGGAACATTGTTGGCAAATCGCCCAGTTTATGGAGGAAGTGCAGTCGCCGTCATTAGCTGCAATTACACCCCTCAAATAGCAGCCGTTCGGCCTAAAGTATATGAACCATTAGAACCTGACGATACTAGGCATGGAGAAATTATCTCATTCCCGGTCGAATTAGACGCAGATACTCGGGGGAGCCAGGTAGTCGAGGTGGTTAAAGAGGAAGCTGCGGGCATAAAATTAGAGGATGCACGTACTGTAGTTTCTGGAGGCAGAGGCTTAGGTGGGCCAGAGCCCTTTGCCCAATTAGAGGAGTTAGCCAAGCTGTTGGGAGGGGCTGTGGGTGCTTCGCGGGCTGCAGTTGATTCGGGATGGGTGCCTCCTAGTTATCAAGTCGGGTTGACTGGCAAAACTATAACTCCTGATTTATACATAACGGTAGCAATATCAGGGGCGAGCCAACATATGGCCGGATGTTCAAGCTCAAAAGTTATAGTAGCAATAAACAAAGATGCCGAAGCTAATATATTTAAGGACGCTAGATACGGAGTCGTCGGCGACTGGGAGAAAGTGTTACCTGCATTGACCGAGACCGTCCGTGAGTTAACCCAGAGTTAATTGGCGGGTCAAGTTTAAATTATCGATTAACCTAGTTTTCCCAAAACGCACAGCAACCAGAATTAGAGAAGGGTCCTCGGCGTAATGCAGCCGATCCATAGTATCGGCATTAACTATATCGATGTATTCGATCTGCTTCTGTTCCAATTCGTTCAACAAGGTTTCTAAAATATGAGCACGTAGCTTCTCAACTGACCTCTCACCTTCTTTAAACAATTGAAGTGCCCCCAACATACTTTTATAAATAACACCTGCCTGTATACGACATTGGGGTGTTAATTGGATGTTTCTACTACTATAAGCCAATCCGTCCGATTCTCTAACAGTGTCTACAACCAATATTTCTACAGGTATGTTGAGATCCATCGCTACGTGTTTTATAACTGCGACTTGTTGACCATCCTTTTGACCAAAATAAGCCCTATCTGGTCGTATCACATTAAACAACTTGGCAATTACGGTAGCCACTCCTCGAAAATGGCCAGGTCGAGCGATACCTTCTAATGTTGTGCCTAATCTCCCCGGATCTACCCACGTGTCAAATCCTGGAGGGTATATCTCTTCCACAAGGGGCAAATATACGATATCAACTTTTTCTTTTTCCAAAACGGCTAAATCGGCGTCTAGATCTCTCGGATAATTCTCGAGGTCTTTGGTGTCATCAAATTGAGTAGGGTTTACAAATATACTCACTACTACGACTTGGTTCTCTGATATAGCTCTTCTGATCAAAGCCAAATGCCCTTGATGCAAGGATCCCATGGTTGGTACCAATCCCACAGACATCGACCTTAATATGGGTTCTTGGCGGATTTCCTTAATGGTAGTAACTATATCCATGATCTGATGATAAGAGCTCCATCAAAGCTATGATTCTTGTTAGAATAGGTCGTTGATTTCCCTCTCAAGTCGCTCCTGAGGTGTTTCTATCCGTCCCTGATCATCTACTCTGACAGGTTGGCGATCTGTTACTTCTGAGTAAAACTGTTCATCATACCCTCGAGTATGAACTACAACTGGCATGGGTAGGGCATGACCAAACAAGAGAGCCTGTTGTTTGGGTTCTAATCTTGATAGTACTCCTCGCAGTTGCCGAGCTCCAGATGCTCCCGCTAACACTGCATCAACATCTCTATCATTATCTAAAAGACAGGTTAATCTTGTCCCTAATTGACTCATGACTTCCTGATCAATCGCGCTTGGCCGCTGGTCTATGACCATTAATGTGACGCTGTATTTCCTTAACTCGCGTGCTATTATCCCAAAAATCGTCTGTGAAGCGACTCCGGGGTGAAGAAACTTATGTGCTTCTTCAATAACTATAACGAGAGGACGAGGTTTCTTCCCGGTGTTACCCTCTGCTGCATCGGTCTGAGACACATACCGTTCGTGGATTCTCCGGGATAGGAGGTTGCTAACCAGAATATAGGCGGTGAGATCATTACCGTAATCCCCAAATTCTAGAACGACATGGTTGCCGCGCTCTAGGTGATGAATAATCTTGTCTGTAGTGTCTTCGCCGACGTTAGCCTTGTTAGACGCATCGAGGAAATTGTACCGTTGGAGCCGTCTGAGTCTGTTGTGAAGCGTTGATAACGCCTGTGGATGAACTCCAATTTCGGCGGCGAGCTCTAAAGTCTCACCACCACTGGTTGATAAAAACTTAACCAACCAATCCCTTTGACCGAATTTGTGCTGTAGGTTATAACACGATGAAGCGGCAACTTCGGACAAATTGAGAGTCTCTCGTAACAACTCTATGTCTTCTGGTTCAATTTCTGAATAATTGATGTTGACAACCTCATCAGTGGAGATACCCCTTCTTCTGCTCTGGGTCTGGTCTAAAGTAAAAGTGGATACTCTAGAACCAAACAGTTGCTTAAGGCCTTTCACAGATGTGTTGCGATCGGTATCCTGACCTCCCCATCCATATTCATTGTGCATATCAAAAATCAAAGAAGACGCCTGATTCCCTTGCAAAATGCCGACTAAAAGCAACCTGGTCAGAAACGTTTTGCCTGTTCCACTTTTACCAAAGACACCAATTGATCTTTTGACTAATTCTTCTAGGTTAAGGCAAAGCTTGGTTTGCATATCTAGAGGGTTCCCAATCCAGAAATGCTGATCATCTTCTTTGCCGAATACTGTCTCGACATCGGAATCAGAGGCCGGATAAGCAGGGGAAAAATGAGAAGGAATGGTTTTGGATGCAACTGGAACAACGTCTGGGTTACCCATAACCAACGGCATCGTCAGATGTGGGATAACCTCCGCCGTGCCGTAAGCTACTGTTCCGGATACTACTTCTGCTATAAAAGGATTGTCTAATGGAGGTGGGTTGTGTTTGATCCTTGGATCCGCGTTATCTAAAGTCAAATCAGTTACCACTCCAAAGAACTTGTGCTTGTTTCCATGGATAGTCACAAAACTACCCGCTTTTAAGTCCTCTACCGAGGCTGCTCCATCAGGATCTAAGCGTATTTCAACGCCATGGGACAACGAGCCTCCAACGACTAATCCAAGAGCCGGTTCTGGTGACAGTGAAGAAGTTCTGTTTGATTCGTTATCTATCACTCTAAACTCCTTAATATCGAGGTCAGCTGGCGGATATCGGAGGATAATTCTTTTGCGAGCGCGCGCCCAATTCGAACCCTGAATTCAGGTCGCATGGGCTGTGCTTGAATTAAATGATTCATACATGCCAATACAATCTCCTCTGTGCCAACGGATCCGGAATTCAGTAATAGGTGAATAAAATCTAGGTTGTTACTAAAATTAATGACTTCCTCATCGGAACATGCCGAAACGAATGAATGAACCTTAGGGGGCGTTGAAGGGAGGTGCTGTTTGATCTGCTTCCAATCTGCGTGGCCAACTATCAGCGCTTCGAACCTGGAGGTTAGCAGTCGAGACAATTGAGGGTGTTCCTTGTAAAGTTGTTCTTCGCTCGAGGCAGACTCTCCCCTAGCTATAATCGGGCGGGTTGGGTCTAGTGGTTCTGTAGTAATCATACAAACGACACCAAAAATAGCCGGTGAACCCGTTTGTATGAATGAACCTAATGGCGGAGTGTCATAAAGTTTATAACTTTGAGTCCGAAAAATAGTAGTACTGGACTCTATAACTTCACCTATCCTACTGTTTCCTGACAACTGTTCCATAAATATTCAGTAAACCAAATAGGTTAAGAAATCAGTGTAATGTGGAGTCCCATCCAAAAGCGCTAGCAAGTTCAGGGACCAATCATCGCATTGTATCTGCAATACACTACCCTCCGACACTGCCATCCCCGAGTATAAAGAAGATTTTATCATAGACATGTGCAATAAGTCGGATTGGGAGCCAGAATCTTTTGGGGGAAACTTAGCCAAGTCGCAGAAGCATTAAACAGACCTTCGTAATTAACAGTGATTTCTTGTTTTCACACTCGGTAGGGTTTTACGAGGACACCAAACTAGAAAATAGAATAATATTCTGAGCACATAAATGCCTATCAACTGGACACTAAGGACATTATACTTACCTACCTACACTGGTGGTAAAATCGACTTTGAACAGCGATAGGAAAATAATACCTGATGAACATTCAAGTGCACTATGGCCTTGGTGGATACAGGATTTCCGGAAACTGGGACCGTTCTAGGGTGAGGTTAAAGTTAATTTGAGACTCAGAATATTTTTTATTTCTATTTTGACGGCGATAACATTGGGCTCGCTGGGATGTACCAATGTGTCCTACCAAAATACAGTTGTAATAGATCCAAACAAGACCGATAAATTGAAAGTCGTTACTACAGTGTCTCCTATAACAAGTCTGGTGGAAAATATCGGAGGACCTAAAATCGATTTGAAGGGCCTAGTACCAGAAGGTGCAAATTCCCATACTTATGAACCTGCACCATCAGTTGCATCTGTATTGGCGGCGGCGGATTTAATTGTAGCTAATGGCTTATTTTTAGAAGAACCAACCATAGATCTGGCAATCGCTAACAAGCAAGAAACCGCTATTCTCTTGCTACTTGGTAACGAAAGCATTACGGAACAGGAATGGGTTTTTGATTTTTCTTTTCCAGAATCCCATGGACAGCCGAATCCCCATTTGTGGACATCTCCCATTATGGCCCTAAAGTACGGGCAATTGATACATGATAAGCTGGTTACACTAGACCCAAAGAACTCCACTTATTATGATTCAAATTGGAAAGAACTAAGAAGTAGACTTGAAGCATTAGATAAAGGGATAAAAGCCAGCGTAGCAACCGTTCCTCCAGAAAATAGAGTGTTGTTAACGTATCACGATTCATTTCCTATGTTTGGGTTGCAATACGGTGTTAAAATTTTAGGCGCTGTCCAACCTTCTAATTTCACGGAACCCTCTGCGAGGGAAGTTGCCAGATTGATAACACAGATAAAAGAAACCCATGTTCCCGCCATATTTGGATCTGAAGTGTTTCCCAGTCCCGTGATGGCTCAGATCGCCAAGGAAAGCGGAGCCGAGTTCGTGGATCAATTAAGAGATGATGATTTACCTGGAATGCCCGGTGATTTAAGCCATTCTTATGTGGGCCTGATACTGTCCGATATGGAAATAATGATTCCTGCTTTGGGAGGAAACACAAGCGCATTGGCTGATATTGATCCTAGCCTCGTTTTTAAAGAACCTAGTACAGCAGTATATCCTCAATAAGGTAGTCGAATTAAATGTTACATCCGTTTCCGCATCAAGGATCGGGAGAACCTATTGTTGAGCTTAAACATGTAGAATCAGGTTATGAAGGGCATCAAATCCTTAACAATGTTGACCTTAAGATAATGTCCGGTGATTTCGTGGGCCTATTAGGACCCAGTGGATCAGGGAAAACCACTTTATTAAGGACTATCTTGGGGTCTACTAAATTGTACGGAGGTTCCGTTAAAGTTAACGGGATTGATATCAAGCATAAACGACCTAAGATAGGATATGTTCCGCAATTGGAAACCATTGACTGGAATTTCCCGGTTACAGTGGAGGAAGTCGTCATGATGGGGCATACCATGAATCGTCCTCTATACCCATGGCACCAAAAGAGCGAAAAGAAATTGGCTTGCGAAATCATGGAAAGGCTTGGGATATACCATCTTGTGAATCATCATATCAGAGACCTTTCGGGAGGACAGCAACAAAGAGCTTTTCTGGCAAGAGCCTTGGTTAGCAACCCAAGCTTATTGTTACTGGATGAGCCTACTAGCGGTGTTGATATTAAAACCCGTGATGAAGTCATGCATCTTCTACATGACCTGAACCACCAGGGAGTTACTGTAATCCTGACTACCCACGAAATAAATGCAGTTGCCGTGCATCTACCATGGTTAGTTTGTATCAACGGAAATATTCTTGCCGAAGGTCCCCCAACAGAAGTCATTACAACCGAAATGCTAAGGCTAACCTACGGGGCTGAAATGCCAGTAATTCAATATGAAGGCATGCCGTTGGTAGCCGAAAGCCCACATTACCATAATTAAACAGACGTTATCACCCTTTGAATTAAGGTAGGAATCAAATAAGGAATACTTCAGTGTTTGAACCTTTTCAATATGAATTTTTCGTTAGAGGATTTATTGCTGCTACGTTAGTCGGTGCTCTATGTGGGCTAATAGGAGTCTATATAGTGTTGAGGCGTATGGCCTATATAGGTCATGGCCTCTCTCATGCGGTTTTTGGCGGCGCGGTCGTGAGTTATGTTATGTCGTTTAATTTCTTTATTGGTGCAAGTATCTGGGGGTTTCTATCTGCCCTTCTGATTACTTTGACTACGCGTAAGCGTAAAATTGGGACAGATGCTGCTATAGGTATCATTACTACTGCGAGTTTCGCTCTAGGTATAGCGCTCATTAGCCGGTTCAAAACATTTACCCGAAGTTTCGATGCGGCGTTGTTCGGCAATATCTTAGGGGTCAGCCAAGTTGATCTCCTGGCCATATCTGTAGTCGCCGTCTTTGCAGTTGTTGTCCTTTTCTTCGGCTATAAATTATTCCTTTTTGCAACCTTTGATCAAGATGTGGCTAGGTCATATGGGGTACCGATAGGTTGGCTGGACACAATATTTTCGTTGGTATTAGCAGCTACTATAGTGGTTTCTATCCAAATATTAGGAGTAACTTTGATAGCAGCTGCAATAGTTATACCTCCAATTGTAGCCAGGCTTTTAACTAATAGATTTAAAGTCATGATTTTCTTATCTACGGGGATAGGGGCCTTCTGTGGGTTGGGTGGCATTTATATCAGTTTTTACGTTGATGTTTCCTCGGGCGCTAGTGTAGTCCTTTTCTCCGCGTTGATATTCGTTATTGTTCTAATTTACAGTAACATACAGACTCATATCAGTTTGATAACTAGAAGGCATGGAGGCCACACTCATTTACCCTAAAATTGCTAATTATGCTATTTGCTATACAATGGCCCCAAATATTTCACAGAAACTTCAGTACATCGTGGGAACGGGAACCAAGGGACCGAGTTTAACAGGAGGAAATCAATTATGGCTCATGGTCACCATAACGTCCCAGTAAATACAGAAGGTAAAACGGGTGTCCGAAAAGGAGCTACGTTTATCATCGGCGGGTTAACAAGTGGACATGGGGTTTTTCATTGGTTTACACAAAGTTTAATTGTTATCCTCCCAGAGATCAGGGAAACTTTTGGATTAAGTAATTTTCAAGTTGGTGGCATTAATTCAGCTAGAGAAGTAGCGTCTGGCCTGGTTTCACTGCCAGGTGGAGTAGTTACAGATCTTCTTCGCAAATACTGGGGATTAGTTCTAGCCGTGTGTATGGCAACGTTCGGCCTAGGTTGGCTAATCATGGGATTCGCCCCAATTTATCCGATTCTCCTAGTTGGCATGGCCGTCGTCGCAATGGCGTCGTCTATTTGGCATCTACCAGCCATGTCGGCGTTGTCGCACCATTTCTCCCACCACCGAGGTACAGCATTATCTTTCCATGGGGTCGGTGGCAATATTGGTGACGTTGCAGCTCCAGTAGTGACCGCTGCCCTATTGATAACTTTTGCCTGGCAGGACATTATCAAGGTTTACGCGATAATTCCTCTGCTACTATGTTTTCTGGTTTTTTGGGCATTCAGAGACATAGGTCGTGGAGCTGCGGATGACACGCAATCTCGTCCCAATCTAAATAGCCAATTAGAGCAGACAAAACGGGTGCTTCAAATCCCTAAATTATGGCTAATTACCCTCGTAGCAGGGCTTCGAGGTATGGCATTTATATGTTTTTTAACTATTCTACCTCTGTATTTCACTGACGAATTGGGTTTCGGCTTTATGAATAGAGGTAGCCATATAGCATTACTCACATTGGTGGGTATTCTTTTTACTCCGATCATGGGTTATCTATCTGATCGATATGGCAGGAAGTTAGTATTAGTCCCGGGAATCATATTCTTATGCGTGATCACGTTACTGCTTGTACCTTTCGGGTATGGTGTCCCTCTTATAGTCCTGTTGATATTGTTGGGTACATTTTTATTTAGTGACCAGCCAATCTTGACAGCCACAGCATTGGATATAGTCGGACAGGGCGTGGCTGCCACTACTTTAGGCGTCTTATCCTTTTCTCGGTTTATCTTGAGCGCTGCCTCCCCTCTTATAGGTGGACTTCTCTACGATGCCAATACTGATTATCCTTTTTATTACATAGCAGGACTCTTCGCTGCAGGTGCTATTATCTTGATGTTCATGAAATTCCCTCCGTCTGCAGTAGCAAGCCACCATGATGACCACGGACATGATGACCACGGACATGATGACCAAGGACATGATGACCAAGGACATGATGACCAAGGACATGATGACCACGGACATGGAGATCACGGACATGGAGATCACGGACATGGAGATCACGGACATG
>CAJXEF010000092.1 GCA_913052545.1 uncultured Chloroflexota bacterium | reverse complement strand
ATGACCACTGTAAAATTCCGATGAATCAATCGCATCATAAATCAACCTGGATTTTTCCAAGTTCCGCCGCTCCATTTCTTCGAGGCCACCTTGATCGATTATCCATTTTATTACTAATCCGAGGATATAAACCCCAAAAACAGGCGGAGTATTGTAAGCAGAGGAGGATTTTTGCTGAACCTTATAACTCAACATAGCAGGCAAAGTATCCTGGCTACGCTCGATAAGATCGTCTCTAACAATCACCATGGTTACACCAGCGACACCCAAGTTTTTTTGGGCACCGGCGTAAATCAAACCGTACTTTGAAACATCTAACGGCCTACTAAAGGCGTTAGATGATATGTCTCCCACTAACGGTACTCTGCCGGAATCCGGTTCCTCATCCCATTCGGTCCCAAATATGGTGTTGTTAGAAGTAAAATGCAGATAATCCGCTTTTGGGTTTAACGTTAATTCTTCTTGCCTCGGAACTCTATCAAATCCTCGCAGCTCAGTACTACCGGCTAAGTCTATCTGAGCAACTTTCCGGGCCTCTTCAAACGCAATTTTGGCGAAATGCCCTGAAACAATATGGTCAGCATGACCCTCTGGGGCCACCAAATTCATGGGTATCATCGAAAATTGCAACGACGCTCCACCTTGTAGAAAAAGGATACTGTAGTTATCAGGTATAGAAGCCAAAGCCCTTATATCTGCTTCGGCCTGATCCATGATATCAATGACAGTTTTAGATCGATGACTCATTTCTAATATAGACATCCCTATCTCAGGTAACGCAAACAAGTTCTCTTGAGCCTCGAGTAGAACCGATTCAGGTAAAACAGCTGGACCCGCAGCAAAATTAAAAACTCTTTCAGCCATATTTCTCCTAGTTATAGATTAAATCTCCGTTAACTGGTACTAAGTTCTGGCAAAACCCACGGTAGTCTATTAGCGAGGTATTATGGTGTCAATTATCAATTAGACTACCGGACCGCCTAGTGGAGATCGTGGCTCCTCGCATTCCAGAAATATTCCGTAACCTGGATTTTGTTCCAATGTTCCTTGATTCAACAACACCTGTCCACGAAGTAAAGTCATGTAAGGCTTCCCTTTCACTTCCCATCCCTCAAATAGCGAGTAGTCAGCATTACTATAGTGATCTTTGGCAGTTATTACGCGATCTCCATTAGGATCTATTATTAGCAAATCCGCATCAGATCCTACCTGAATCACTCCTTTCCTTGGGAAAAGGCCAAAAACACGAGCAGGATTCTCTGATAAACATCGAGCCATCCACCAAATAGGCAACCCTCGTTTTACGACCCCTTCACTGTACATTAGAGGGATTATGGTCTCCACTCCCGGTGAACCAAACGGAACTGACATGCCTTGCGAATCGACGAAAATATTATCCCATCCCGGTTCCTTGAGTTCTTTGGGATATGGGGCATGATCACTAGCAACTATTGATATATGACCTTGCTCCAGGCCATTCCAAAGAGAGTTTCTGTCTTGGCCGTCCTCCGGCCTTAATGGCGGACCGATCTTAGCCAATGGGCCAAATTTAGCCATAGCGGAGTCGGACAGCAAAAGGTATTGCGGACAAGATTCGGTCCAAATCTTTTGGCCCGATGCCTGAGCCTGTTTAATCCGCTCCAAACCTAATCCGGTGCTTAAATGCACTACGTAGGTCGGACAGCTGGTGGCCTGAGCCATTTTAATAGCTCTATTAATCGCTTCTTCTTCAGCCCAATCCGGGCATGCTGAAGGGAAATCAGTAGGATGAGTATGGCCGGTATCGATCAATTTGTTTTCAAGATATTCTATGATATTTCCACTTTCACAATGTAATTGCAGAAGACCATTACCTTTGGCGACCATTTCCATCGTCTGGCAAATATAATCATCATCGCACATACGGTATGGCCGTTTTTTATAGGTCATGAACATCTTAAAAGATTTGACACCAAGATCTAAAGCCTTAGGGAGGCTCTTCAGAATGCTAGGCCGATTCTGAAGTATAAAATGAAAAGCGAAATCGGTTAATGCCGAACTCTCCACTTCTTCCTTTGACCGATTTATGGCTTCAGGAAGAGTTTCATCTCCTTCCAGATTATAAGTGCCAAACGGAATCAAAGTCGTCAAACCAGCAGCAGCAGCAGCACGAGAACCTAACGCATAGTTGTCATGTCCATCTAGATGGACATGACTATCTATTAGACCTGGAAGAACAAACTTCCCGTGAGCTTCGATGTATCGATCCGCCTCCGGTAATAACTGCTCTGGGCCTATAGCGACTATCTTTTCGCCTTTAATGGCTATTGAAGCATCATAGACGTGAGATGAACTAACTATTTGCCCACCTACAATTACAGTATCCACTCGTGGATCAGTACTCAACTTAGTCATAACCACACCTCCAAAACTATTCGGCCGGGACAAAACCGTGAGTCTGAAAAGCTGGCATGACTTCTTCGATGCATCTTCGAAGTTGCCCCAATAAATCCGGTGATACGAACCTCATCACCGGCATCGTACATCCTGCCTCTATATATCTTGAGATTTTTTCTATAACAGCATCAGGTGGGCCGCAAGCCAGCCATACATCAGCCCGTTCCTGAGATATAGCCCCCGCCCCGTAATACTCTGACAGAAATTCCTGAGCCTCCCGATAAGCTACTTCTTGGTCGTCATTTATGTTTACATAGAGATGCAGACAGGACTCTAACTTAGATGGATCCCGTCCAAGATCGGCAGCATATCCCTGGATACGAGAAAATCTTTCCCTGAAAGTCTCGACGGGCGTACCATCAGTTTGCCACCCATCCGCGTATCTAGCCACTCTCCGTAAAATCCTGGTTACGGTACCTTCATCGGCTTGACCTGGCTTGGGATTTGCAGCCAAATATATGGGAAGGTGAGATTGTACGGGTTTGGGTTGAAGTTGAACTTTGGATATCTGGTAATATCTCCCCGAATGAGAAACCTCTTCATCTTCCCAAAGTCGCCGCAAAATGTTGATCCCTTCAATCACCCGACCTACTCTCTCTCCAGATTTGACCCCCATGTTAGTAAGTTCATTCGCAAACTGCGAACCAAAACTTTCCGACCCACCATTACAAACTGACAAGATAGTCCTCCCTTCTGATAAAACATCCAGACTAGCCCACTGAATTGCCAGAAGAATCGGATGCCTCAATGGAAAACTTGCCATGCAAATAGGTCCTAATTTAACTGACCGGGTGTGAGCGGCGATAGCAGATAAAGTTACTATGGATTCGATTCGCGGCTTAGATAATAAGTTGTCTCCAACCCAAACGCCGTGGAAACACCCCGATTTTTCTGCGATTACCGACGCATCTATCAAATCCTGCATCGTTACCCAGTCAAACAATACCGCACGATTTGATAGGCTCAAGCCAAATTTGGCTTTCATTTCCGATAGCATTTTACCTCTCTAATGTTTTAGCCAAGAATGGTTACGATAGTATGTACCATGACCTTCGCAACTTCTACGAGGTGAGAGATAGGTACGAAATCATCACCGAGAGGCCAATCCCCTCCACCGACTCCATACATAACTGTCGGCACTCCTAAAGCGGATGGCCCTCCAGCATCAAAGGTTCCTTGACCGTAAAATGTTTCAGGATCCACACCTATAATTTGTTTATGGGAGTGCATTAAAGATCCAATATACGGATGAGATGGATCACAAAGAGCCGGCAGCATATACTCTCCCCTTGTAACCGTCACCTGATAATTGATTAATTCTCCGATAGATTCACGAATCTCATTCGTAGCTTCATCAGGTTGGTCTCCGGGAAGCAGCCTGCGATCTACTCTGCAACGGGCAAGTGAAGGCAAAGTATGTGGAGCTAGTGGTTCAAAACTAAGTTGATAAGGGATAATATGCCTACTTCCCAGGATCGGATGCCTATCTCCTAAAGGAACTTCTTTCAGACGGTCCAATACCTCGTGAGCACCATCAATAGCACTATGACCCATATGGGGCACGCTAGAATGGCTAGATTGACCTCGTATCTCTACGTTGACATCTACTCTACCTCGGTTGCCCAGAGATATCCCTTTACCGGTTCTAGTCATCAAAATACCAAAATCGGGTTTTCCATTTAATGCACCTACAATTGAGTTTGAACAAGCGTGACTGCTTCTCCCTTCATTGTTTACAGCGAACAATAATTTACCCGAGAGCTTAACATTCCAATCTTTGATCAACTTCAAAACCGATAACATTATTGCTTGATGTGATTTATTCTGACCAACTCCTTGTCCAAATACACACGGTTCATCAAAACCCCATTTAGACCCGTTGTCTATGGCTCCTGAAAAGGGATCTGCCATCAGGTTATGGTGCTGAGTCGGGGTATAGACCATCACAAGCAGAGATTTTCCTGAATCGCCATTTCCTGATTCTAATAGAAGTTGATTTCGAGGTATGTCAACCACTGGCGCCAAATTTAACTCATCTATTTTAGGTCTCAGTACTTTTTGAACATAGTGAACCAGTTTAGGATCATCAGGCTCTATAAACGTGTTGAGACCCATAGGGACGTCAGTAGGAACACGGGCTAATTGTCGTAAATTTTCAACTAGGTACTCTTCATCTATTTTTTCTACCAGATTAATCAAATCCATAGTGGCCTATCCCTTTGCTAATATGGAGGAATCGCACTGAGCTAGTAATAAAATACCAATCGGTGATTAATTATGTTAACACATGAATTGGTGTTCTAATGGAAACACATTGCCCAAGGACAAGCCAATTATCTTCAGCCATAAATGCGAACGGAAACTGTTACAATGTTGCGGATTTGATCAACATTTACAAAATATGAATTACTGGAGACACGCATGCTCAGACACGGAATAATTGGTAGGCCAATACCCCGTTTAGACGGCAGCGATAAAACAACCGGATCTACCCAATACACGGCAGATCTGTCTCCGGAAGGCGTTTTATGGGGGCGTATCCTACGTAGCCCCTGGCCTCATGCCCGTGTGGTTAATGTTGATGTATCTAAAGCCCTGCTGATCCCTGGTGTCCATGCAGTATTAAAGGGTTCTGACGTCACAGGTATTCGATACGGCCGACGTATGCACGACGTGCCCGTCCTTGCAGACGATAAAGTACGTTTTATTGGGGACAAAGTAGCAGCGGTTGCTGCTGTGGACAGGGACACAGCAGACGAAGCTCTTCTGAAAATTAACGTGGACTATGAAGAACTGGAACCTGTTTTCGATCCTCAAGTAGCTATGGGTGCTGAAGCTCCGCTCATACATCCAGACGTTAACAATTATCGAGGCCTTCCCAAGCAATTACCAAGGGCCTCTAATGTGTTTATAGAGGACCGATGGGGCCAAGGTGACACGGAAACAGGATTCGCCGCCTCAGACATCATAATCGAAAACACTTTCTCTATTCCAAGCCAACACCAGGGATATATAGAAACTCACTCTTGTGTGGTATCTATAGATGATAATGGCATAGCCCAAATCTGGGCATCTTGTAAAGTGCCCTTCCAAGTCCGTGATCAACTATCTGTTGCGCTAGGCTTACCCAGAGACTGCATTAGAGTCAATCCGATAACCATCGGGGGAGATTACGGTGGGAAAGGATCTGCTATGGACATACCGATAGCTTATTTCCTAGCGTTACAGTCAGGTCGCCCTGTCAGGATCGTAATGGATTATTTAGAAGAGTTTACCGCCGGCAACCCTAGGCACTCTGCCGTAGTAAATCTCAAAACCGGTGTGATGATGGACGGCACATTAGTAGCCCACAAAGCTAAAGTAATCTTTAACAGTGGAGCGTACGGTGGTTTCAAACCCACACCTGGAGTTAACCTTGGCGGAGCATCTAAGGCAGGAGGCCCGTACCGGATTCCCCATACGGATATAGAGGCCGTTCATGTTTACACCAATACGGTACCTGGTGGCTTTATGCGTGCTCCCGGAGAACCACAAACTCTCTTTGCAAGCGAATCCCACATGGATTGTATCGCTAGTAAATTGCAGATGGACCCCGCTGAATTTCGCCTAAAAAATCTCATAAACGATGGAGACAAAACTTCGATCGGTACCATTTATAAAGCCGTACGTGCAAAAGAAACGCTCGAAGCCGCATTGACCGCAGCTAATTATCGGTCTTCCAAGAAACCGCACACCGGTCGAGGAATTGCTATAGCTGAAAGACCTGCAGCAGGAGGATTATCACATTCGGCTGTAACTTTAGCATCGGATGGATCAGTGGTAGTAAACACTTCGATATTTGAGCCAGGAACCGGGACTAATAACCTGTTAAGACAAATTGTTGGAGAAGAACTTAATCTTGACCCTAGTTTGATTCAGGTTGAAGTATGGGATACCGACGCAGTGGAGTTCGATACCGGGGTTGGAGGTAGTAGAGTTACCCGAATAGCCGGAACAGCTGCTCTGAGATCGGCCGAACAAGTAAGACGAGAATTATTCAGTATAGGAGCCGATCTGTTAGGTTGGGCAGAAGAGCATATTTATATTGAAGGTCATATTTTGGGTAACAGTATCACTGGAGAAACGCAACGCTGGCCTGAATTACTGGGACGATTAGGGCATCCGTTGAAAGCGAATTTTTCTATAAACGAACCCGATCATTCGGATATAACCTCATTTACAGCTCAAGTAGCCGAAGTTTCAGTAGATCTCGAAACAGGACAAATTGATCTATCAAAATTTGTCACCGCGCATGATATCGGCACAGTTTTGAACCCGATGGAACACCAAGGACAGATTGAGGGAGCTGTAATCCAATCTATTGGTTTTGCTCTAACTGAAGGCATTGAAATCTACGAAGGAAGAGTCACTAACCCAACTCTGGGTGAATACCGCCTACCAAATATTAAAGATATACCAGAATTGATTACAGTACTGGTTACCTCAGAGGAAGGTTCTGGTCCCTACAATTCAAGAGGAATCGGCGAAAATCCGTTGGGTCCTGTAGCCCCTGCAATAGCCAACGCAATAGCTGATGCTACGGGAATTAGAATAAAAAGTCTGCCACTCACCTCCGAAAAGCTTTACCAAGATTTAAACGATAACTCGTCTCTCAGCTAACTGAGTGTCCTACAAATATTAACCTTCAAATTAGACATAATTGTCAGGCCAAAGACTGACATCCAGAACTTGTTCACACCACCGAGCAACGCCTAGTAATGGTCCCTCTTGAAATGGCAATCCAGCCAACTGCACTCCTAACGGCAAACCATTACTAGCTAACCCTGAGGGAATGGTGATAGTTGGGAGCCCACTGGACGTCCACGGAGCCTGGAACACAGCTTCACCAGTAGTATTGAGGTCCCGAGGAGCAGGGGTAGGGGTAGTCGGCATTAAAACAGCATCCACTCCATCTAACATCTTAACCAGGTCTAACCGTAATTGACGTCGTAACCGTTGTGCTTGCAGGTAATCTACCCCGGATACCAACATACCCATCTCGATGTTAGCCCGGATCTTCGGACCGTACTCATCAGCCCGCTGTTTATACCATTCACGGTGAAACGATGCGGCCTCAACATTGCTCACTATTCGCTGACAAGCATGCGATGAACCAAAGCTATCAGGGAGGCTCACTTCTTTTATATCGGCACCGGACAGAGCTAATTTGTGACTAATCGACTCCGTATGATCAACGACTTCTTTAGTGGAATTATCAAAAAAGAAATCCTTAATCAATCCGATGACAGGTGGGCTAGATCGACCTAACATTTGTTCTCTGAAATCTGGCACATGTTCCTCCGCCGAACCCGGATCTAATTCGTCATGACCGGAAAGTACTTGGAGCATCAGAGCCGAGTCCTCAACACTCCTCACCAATATGCCGACAGTGTCCAACGACCAACTCAATGGAACAACTCCATACCGACTTATCCTACCGTAAGTAGGTTTTAACCCTACTATTCCGTTATAAGCGGCAGGACGACAAGTTGATCCACCAGTTTGAGACCCAAGGGCAGCCCCGCACATCCCACTGGCGACTGCAACAGACGATCCACTGCTTGACCCGCCAGGAGTATGATTCAGATTCCAGGGATTCAAGGCTGGGGAAGGATCGCTTGAAGCAAATTCCGTAGTAACAGCTTTACCAATTATGATAGCTCCTGCATCCTTCAATTTTTTTACAGAAGTAGCATCATAATCTGGGACAAAATCGGCAAATATCTTAGAACAGGCACTAGTTCTCATACCTGCCGTATAGAAAATGTCTTTGAGACCAACAGGAACTCCCATTAAAGGCTTTACTATACCCCGTTCTTGATCTATCTCTCTTTCCTTTGCTGCACCTAACACGTCCTCTCGATCAACTGTTACCCATGCCTTTAGCTCTGGATCAAATTTATCTATTCGATCCAATAACGACTCAGCCAGTGCGACTGGGGATAGATTGTTATTTTCTATTTCCCTGACAGTATCGGAAATGCTTAACCCATGCAGATTCAACATTATTCACCTCTCTTTCAATCGTTCGAGCCAACTAATAACATGCCTGATAACTGGATCGTGGTCTTACCACTAAGGTTCAATATCACTCTCAGGAATATCCCGAATTATCTGATTAAGATTGTTAGCCGTTTGGATTATCTGAGGTAGCATCTTTTCAATTGCCTCATGGGACCAGTGCAATTGAGCTATAGAGATAAGATTTTCATATATTTGCTTCTGTGAATCACCGGTATCACTTGTTGTCATATAACCTCTCGTTGGGAGTTACGAAAATTACGTGAATGGGTTTATTATTTAGATGTCCAACCTCCATCGACTATTAACAGGTGTCC
>CAJXEF010000091.1 GCA_913052545.1 uncultured Chloroflexota bacterium | reverse complement strand
CCCTTATCTTCTGATAATTCCAATGACCATCTGATGGTCCGACCAATTGTGTCCCTGTGTCAACTTTCTACGAGATTTATTTTGAAAACCATGTTAGCTTGTTAAATCTTCGTCCATATGTCTGGTTAAATCTGCTAACAACATAGATCCCATATCCGTACCACTCCTAAGTCGAACGGAAGTTGTGCCTTGTTCCAATTCTTTATCTCCTACGATAAGCATATAGGGTATTTTTTGAAGTTGAGCATGGCGTATTTTCAGGTTCATTCGTTCGCTGCGGGAGTCCACTTCAACACGGAAACCGTGCTGCTCTAGCTGACTATGGATTTGTTCCGCGTAGTCTATATGCCGATCCGCGATGGGAATCACCACTGCTTGTACTGGAGATAGCCAAAGAGGGAAGGCTCCTGCGTAATGCTCTATGAGAACTCCGATAAAACGTTCTAGGGAACCTAATATGGCTCTGTGGACCATATAAGGTCGGCTGCGTCCACCTTCAGCATTTTGAAACGTCAGGTCAAAGCGCTCTGGCAGATTAAAATCAAACTGTACTGTAGTACATTGCCAAGCTCTGCCCAAAGCATCTCTGATCTTTATATCTATTTTAGGTCCGTAAAAAGCGCCTCCTCCGGCGTCAATGTCGTATTCTAAATCTCTGGTGGCTAGAGCGTTGCCTAAAGATTGTGTAGCGTGCTCCCACATATCTAGGTCACCGACGTATTTTTCTGGTCGGGTTGATAGTGATATGGAGTAGTCATTGAAACCGAATGCTTCAAGTAACTCGAATGTTAGCCTTAAAACGTCTCCGACTTCTGATTCAACCTGTTCAGGTAAGCAAAATATATGGGCATCGTCTTGGGTAAAACCCCTAACTCTCATTAGGCCGTGTAGAACCCCACTCCGTTCATATCTATAAACTGTACCCAACTCTGCTATACGAAGAGGTAACTCTCTATAGCTATGCAAGTCAGACCGGTATATCATAATGTGAAATGGGCAATTCATTGGTTTGAGGTAATATTGTTGCTCATCCACTTCGACTGGGGCATACATACTGTCCTGATAAAAATCAAGGTGGCCACTGGTCTCCCAAAGTTGAGAACGGCCTATGTGGGGTGAATAAACGATCTTGTATCCGTGTTTATAGTGAATATCTCTCCAGTAATCCTCTAATTTGGTTCGGATTACGCCTCCTTTTGGATGCCACACTATAAGGCCAGGTCCAATTTCCTCATGGATAGTAAACAGGTCCAATTGGCGTCCCAATATTCTATGGTCGCGCTTTTCAGCTTCCTCCAGCTTATTAAGATGGTCATCTAAATAGGATTGGCTCTCAAAAGCCGTGCCGTAGATTCGTTGCAGCATAGGCCTCTTTTCATCGCCTCTCCAGTAAGCGCCTGCTACGTTAAGTAGTTTAAATGCTGTGATATCCTGAGTGTTTTCTATATGAGGTCCTTGGCATAAATCTATGAAATTGCCATGTTTGTAAATACTTAAGGTCTCGGTATCAGATAGGGAACCTATGATCTCTAATTTATAGGGCTGGTCGGAGAACAGCGATAATGCTTCTTCTCGGGTGACTTCTTCGCGCAGAAAAGGATGTGTTTCTGAGATAGTCTCGAGCATTATTTGTTGGATACTTGCAAGGTCCTCGGGTGTGAAAGGTCGAGATACCTCGAAGTCATAATAGAAACCATCCTGGGTTGGTGGTCCAATCGCCATTTTAGCTTCTGGAAAGAGCCTTAAAACCGCATCCGCCATTACATGGGCGGTTGAATGTCTCATCCGGTGTCTAAGTTGCTCTACGGCATTACTTCCGTGGTCATCTACGCTACCATGGTCCAGCATGAGCACTTCCTAATTGAATAATTTTCCATTCTTGATTTAAAAACTCAGTTATTGATGAATATTATATTCACTAATTAGGTCCCATTATACAGGTGTGCGATTATATTTTAGTTTGATTAGCAGAAATTATTCCGATAACTTATTTCATCTCTCTAATCGACTCCGGGATGTTGTTGGAACTAACTTAGAAAGGTTGTAAAATTGATTTCATACTATATTTCAAAAACCCAGGATATTTTACTTAAAAGGATGAAGACTTGGACGATTTAAAACAAGAAGCTAAGGCTATGGTAGCCCGGATCAATAATATAGTGGAGCGCCTTTGACTTAGCTTCTAAAGAATCAACCATAACCCTATTGGAAAAAGAAGCAGCCCAACCGGGTTATTGGGATGAGCCCCGAATCGCACAAAATAAGATGCGCCAACTAGGACGTGTCAAAGAGATCGTCGATCTTTGGAGAGGACTCGAAAGCGAGTCTGGCGGTTTATTAGAACTGATCGAATTGTCTCTTACAGAGGGAGATTCTACCCTAGAAGAGGAATTTCAAGTCGAGTTAGACGCACTGAAATCTAATCTCGCCAGGCAAGAGATTAATCTTACTCTCTCTGGCCCTTATGATGATCGTTCGTCTATCGTAACTATCTATTCTGGTGCAGGTGGTACAGATTCTCAAGATTGGGCCGAGATGTTGTATGGTATGTATTTGAAATGGGGAGAAATCCAACGTCGTCCGACACAGGTCCTGGATCTATCATATGGAGATGAGGCAGGACTGAGGAGTGCCACATTAGAGATTGGTGGGTCCAATTCATATGGATATCTCACATCAGAAATGGGCGTACATCGATTAGTTAGGTTGTCACCTTACGACCCTAATCACCTGCGCCACACTTCTTTTGCTCAAGTGGAAGTTATCCCTGTCGCCGGAGAAGACGAAAGTGATATCAGCATACGGTCGGAAGACATAAAATTAGATACTTTCAGGTCGAGTGGCCCGGGAGGGCAAAATGTACAAAAAGTGGCGTCTGCAGTACGTTTGACTCATTTACCTACTAACATAATTGTGACGTGCCAGACTGAGCGATCACAGCACCAAAACAGGGAAAACGCTATGAAAATCCTTATGGCTAGGTTGCTGGATCAGCAAAATAAGCAGAGGGCAGAAGAACTCGCTAAACTCAGGGGACTCAGAGTCTCAGCCGAGTGGGGTAATCAAATCAGGAGTTACGTTTTACATCCCTATAAATCTGTTAAGGACCACCGGACTAATTATCAAAGCAACAATCCCGAAGCGGTTTTATCAGGAGAACTCGATGGGTTCATTGAGGCTTATTTAATGTCGCAAGTTGGGAATGAAGGCTAATATTCAAGAATTACTGCAACACTCTTCTGGTATTTTAGGAACAGGAACCCAGAAAATGTCCCATTCTTGATCTTTTAGTTTCGAGATAATCTAGATTCTCATCATTAGGTGGTATTTCGATTTCCACCCTGTCGACGATTTCCACTCCCAGTCCGGTAAGACCGACTACCTTCTTCGGATTATTAGTTAGTAATCGGATTTTTTTGATTCCCAAATCTAAAAGCATCTGTGCAGCGATATCGTAATGTCTTAAGTCAGAATCAAAGCCTAGTTGCTTATTGGCATCAACTGTATCCAAGCCGGTATCTTGGAGAGAATAGGCTTTAATTTTGTTGTGTAGCCCAATTCCTCTACCTTCTTGACGCATATATAGGAGAGCTCCTGTTCCCGCTTGACCAAGAGTTTGTAGTGCCAGATCCATTTGCTCACCACAGTCGCATCTGAGACTGCCAAAAACATCTCCGGTAAGGCATTCGCTGTGGATTCTGGATAGGACAGGGTCATTCTCTGTCCAATCTCCAATTGTTAGAGCGATGTGTTCACCGGGATCTACTGCACTTCTATATGCAACTATCTTAAACTCTCCATATTTAGAAGGTAGCCGCGCCTCTGCCACCCTTTCGATTAATGTCTCATTTCGTCTTCTGTGTGCGATTAACTGAGCTATACTCAGGATTTTGAGATCGTGTTTTTGTGCGAATTCTTCAAGGTCTGGCATGCGCGCCATGTCCCCGTCATCTTTCATGATTTCACAGACTACCCCTGCTGGATAGAGACCTCCAATGTTACAGAGATCGATTATGGCTTCTGTGTGACCGGGCCTCATCAAAACTCCACCTTTGTGATATCTGAGGGGGAAAAGGTGGCCGGGTCTCGCGAAATCATCTGGTTTACAATTTGGATCGATCAGGGCATTGATTGTAGCTGACCTATCGAAGGCAGATATGCCCGTGGTAGTATTTTTTTTGTAATCGATCGATACAGTAAACGCTGTTGGTAGAGCAGTGGGAGTATGTTCGGTAGATACTAGAGGGATCTGTAACTCGTCCAGCCTTTCCTCTGTCATGGGCATACATAATAAGCCCTTGGCGTGGGTTACCATAAAATTTACTGCCTCTGGGGTTACCTTTTCCGCTGGAAGAACCAGATCACCTTCATTTTCCCGTCCCTCGTCGTCTACAACTATAATGAATTTCCCCGCTTGGAGGTCTGAAATCGCCTCTTCCATACTGCATAGAGTCATACCTTAATTACTCTCCGGAATATTAATATTGTTGGCCGCCATTACTGTTGGGCCATCAAATTTTCAATGTATTTAGCTAAAATGTCTACTTCGAGGTTAACTGTCCTACCGGCCAGTTGATCTTGTAGGTTTGTATTGCTCCAAGTGTATGGTATCACAGACAAGGTAAAGGAAGAAGTGAGTACTTTGACTATAGTCAGACTTATACCGTCGACTGATATAAAGCCTTTTTCAACTAAATAAGGTTTAAGCCTCCTTGGGTTAGCAATCCGGAATATATATGAATCCCCATCATCTCGTATAGATATCACTCTTCCGGTACCATCAACGTGCCCTTGTACTATATGACCGCCAAAACGATCGTTTGCAGACAGAGCACGCTCCAAGTTAACTTTGTCCCCTGGGTTGAGATTACCGAAGGAGGTGCGCCTTAACGTCTCAGGAGCCAAGTCGACTGAAAATTCACAATCAGTAAAATCTACTACTGTTAAACAGGCTCCATTGATTGATATGCTATCTCCGAGCTTCACATCTTCCAGAATCTTTTGAGCGTGAACTGTCAGTGCGCTCTTATCCAGGTCCTTAATAGTTCCTATTTCTTCTACAATGCCAGTGAACATAGTTTAATCAGCTCTAGTTGGGTAACCAATTACTAACCAATCTTGGCCGACTAATTCCCAACTTGTTTTGTTTAAGTGCCAACTTACATCCATAGATTTTGCTCCTTTTCCTCCGATGGGAGTAAGGGAGGACTTACCTCCTATTATCTTAGGAGCTATAAAGGCGTAAACTTTATCGACCCAACCTCCGTCAAAAAGAGACCCTAGGACACCGCTACCGCCTTCCACAAGCAGATTTACTATATTTTTCTGTCCTAATAAATTTAATATCTCATCCCAGTCAATATATTCATCTGATCTGGAACTCGATTGTATTACAGTGATGCCCAAAGCTCTTAACTCCGAAATAGCAGGCTTTTGAGCATCGCTACTCGTAATTATTAGTGTTTCTCCAGGTTCGTGGAGCATTCGGGAATATTTGGGAAATCTACATTTGCTGTCTAACACGACTCTGAGGGGTTGTCTCTGTAATGGATCTCCGAATTCGTCCCTGCAGGTAAGCTGAGGATTGTCGGATAACACAGTGTTTATTCCGACTAGGATAGCGTCACATTTGTTCCTCAATTCTTGTACTAATAAGCGTGACTTTGTGCCGGTAACCCATTTGGAATCCCCCGAAGCAGTTGCGATTTTACCATCTAAACTCATTGCGTATTTAGCAGTTATAAATGGTATCCCTTGTAATATGTGTTTAGTAAATCCCTCATATAATTCCGGCACGCCGGATGCTGTTGAGATAATGACGGATATACCTGCTTCCCTAAGTGTTTCACAGCCTTTTCCAGAGACTTGTGGGTTAGGATCGATTGATGCGACGAATACTGTTTCTACGCCGGCTTCGATAATAGCTGTAGTACAAGGAGGTGTTCTCCCAAATGTACAACAGGGTTCCAAAGTAGTGTATAGTTCTGATCCGTTTGCCTGTGGTCCGGCTTGTCTCAGGGCAACTATTTCGGCATGGTGTTGTCCAGGGGGTAGAGTGAATCCTTCGCCGATAATTCTTCCTTCTTTGACTATTAATGCCCCAACCGCTGGATTTGGACTGGTATGGCCAACTGCTTTATTTGCTAGCCGTACCGCCTGATTCATATGAGTGTTTTGGATATGGTTTAATGATGAGTTAGACATAGTTTAATGGCTATTAACACAAATGTAATGGCTATCAGGTAAATAGTTTTGGAAGTGGGATTCTATTCGAAATCCCTGTGAGCCCTACTGGGCGTCGGTAACGTTTGTCCTTGATATTTGCTGTGTAATGATTCGGATCCATACAGTCTAGTTGCCGCCGTAGTTAACTGTAGGAAAGATATTTGACCTATTTTCATCCCGTAATAGAGGGTTATTGGTAACCGCGCTAAATTACTTAGTTCCAAAGTCAAATGACCTTTCCAACCGGGATCAACAAATCCTGCGGTCGAGTGGATTACTAGCCCTATCCGACCCAAGGAGCTTTTCCCTTCTAGGCGAGCAACTAAATCATCCGGTAGCTCGATATTTTCTATCGTGCTACCGAGAACGAATTCGCCGGGATGTAGAATAAACGGTTTTTCATCTGGGATATCTATTATTTCAGTTAGATCATCCAGACTTTCTTTTACGTCTATAAAAGCTTGCCTGGAGTTGGTAAATTTCAATATCTGCCGGTCTAGATGAAGGTCTATGCTGGCTGGTTGTATGTCTTGAGGATCTAAAGGAGAAACTATGATCCTATGTTGGTCTATCTGATCTTTTATAGACTTATCGCTTAAAACCATTTCTTTTCGCTTCAGATACACTGGGTATCTAATGAATTCAATATAATCTCAATCATTCTAGCAATCTCAGTATTTAGGCGCAACAGAGTGGTTTATACATTATCATTGGTGGACAGCCTCAGATGCCACGATTACAGTTGTGCGCTAACTTTTTTTCAAAGTTCGTTAGTTAATTTTAGGAGTTACCCTTGGAATGATACTGTGCCGCCTAGTAAACCTCTAGCCATGACAAATTTGTGTATCTCTGAGGTTCCTCCACCTATTCGCGCATGTCTTAACATGTGATACCAGTGAGGTATTGGCATATCCAATGTCTCCCCGATTCCTCCAAAGACCTGCATAATTTTATCTATACTGCGGCATCCCCATTCGCCAGCGCAATACTTTACCATTGAAGCTTCAACCCGTACGTCTTCACCTGCATCTACTCTTGCGGCGGTTTCGCGTGTCACTGCTCTGAGGCTGATTATATCCATGTAGACGTCTGTGAGCATCCATTGGATTGCTTGTCTGTCCGCGATAGGCCGACCATATGTCACTCTTTCTTGGGCCCAGGCTATAGCCATTTGTAGAGACCGGCTTAGAATACCCAGCGCCATTGATCCACGTAGCAGCCGATCATGATGGACTAGCCACTGTTGTCCTAAGTTGAAACCGCTGCCAACCTCTCCTAAAACTTGAGTTTGGGGAACCCTGACGTTGTCGAGATGAACATAATATTGCTGGGCTTTGGTAGGAACTACCCAAATACGAATTGGATCAAAGCTGAGACCTGGTGATGGGTTGTCAATAATAAACATGGTAATCCCGCCCCGCTGCCGGAGGTCTGGATCAGTTACGGCCTGTACCAGTAAGAAATCAGCTGTAGCCGCTCCAGATATAAACATCTTGGTGCCATTTAGAACCCAATCATCACCATCTTTGACAGCCATGGTCTGCATCATCCCACCGGGATCTGAGCCTGCCTCGGGTTCTGTTTGACAGAAGGCGTAATATGACTCCCCGTTTATTGCGGGATATAAGTATTTTTGCTCTTGTTCGTGTGTGCAAGCCCCTATCATGAACATTGGCACGGGAGATGTGGGTAAATGTACGATACTTTTATGTATTTCTTCTTCGAGAACTACGTGTCCCAGCGCTCCCATACCACCTCCCCCATATTCTTCTGGGACAAATGAAGTGTAAATTCCTGTTTCTTTGGATACTTGGTGGAGCCTGTTCCATTGGCTTTCTGATAAGGTGCCTAAGATACCTGGCACTGATTCCAAGATTCCACGGGGAGCTCCTGCCTGTTCTACTCCTTCTTGTGGTGGATGGGCTAAGTAGGCAGGTTCTAACTGTTGGCATTCGTCATTTACTATCTGCCGTATGGTATTTTTGAGAGAATTTAACTCTGGTGGGAGTCCGGTGGTCATAGGAATTCTCCGTTAGTTTGGTGATTTAACAATGCATGGCAGGTAATAGACCACAAGAAAAACGCCCACGAATAATGCAATGCGCTTATTTGGTCAAAAAGAAAATCTCAACTAATGAAATGGGCAGACGAATCTAAAAGTGCCCATTAAGGCTTTATTATTATTCGAAAAGTTAGGGTCTGAAGATTCGGGCGTAGTTAGATATCCCTCTGACATACCATTGTCTGATGTCACAGCTTGAGCTACCGCTGAGACTCCTGTGATAACCATGGATATAGTCAAGGCGCTAATAACAACTATCCCAAGTATTCGAGCTTTCATCATTAAATGCAGCTAAATGAAAATAGTGAATTGGCACTGTGAATTCTAACCTGTCGCTCGAGGAATTACCAGATGTCCAACGGATTAAATTGCTGATTTCATTAGAAATATTCATGATAAAATGGTTTATCATTCGTACCGAAAGGGTTACTCACATGCAATATCGGGATTTGCCGAGTGTTGAATCAGTATTGGCTGATCTAGATGATATCATCAAAATTTACGACCGTTCTTGGATTGTAGATTTGGCTAGGCATCAGATAGCAATAGCCCGGGAATTGATTAAGTCAGGTGAGCATAATACCAAGAGCCTAGATATTGCTGAGGCGGTCAGAGAATCTGTTAAAAGACTGATTCAGCCTTTGCCAAGGCAAGTTATTAACGCCACAGGTGTAGTAATACATACTA
>CAJXEF010000090.1 GCA_913052545.1 uncultured Chloroflexota bacterium | reverse complement strand
ACAGCTGTTGAGAATCAGATTGATGTGAAATTTGCTATTTTAAATAATGGTGTCCTAGGGATGGTTCATCAGTGGCAGGAATTTTTTTACGATAAAGACTTTTTCGCTACCGAATATTCCGGAAACCCGGACTTTGTAAAAATAGCAGAAGCCTACGGGATTAAAGGGATTAGAGTTACCGATAAAACACAGGTTGTCGGGGCCATCCAAGAAGCTATGGAAACACCTGGTCCGGTGGTTTTGGATTTCATAGTTAAGTCAGATGAACCTGTGTATCCTATGATCCCTGCAGGGGAGTCGGTTAATGAGATGATGGAAGAGCCCATAATCGAGAGGGTCTCTTAAATGTCTGATAAAGGTAGGCATCATACGATAACCGCCTTGGTGGAGGACAAACCAGGGGTTCTAGCCAGGGTGGCCGGGTTGTTTCGTAGAAGAGGGTTTAATATTGTGAGTCTAGCTGTTGGTCAAAGCGAACAACGTGGATTATCTCGCATGGTTTTTGTGGTTGACGGAGACCAGTATACGGTTGATCAGGCTACTAAACAATTGGATAAGCTTATTGAGGTAGTTCGTGTATCTGACATAACTCATGAAGAAATAGTGTCCAGAGAATTGGCGCTGATCAAAGTTAAAACTACCTCATCTACGAGAGCCGAAATTATAGAAGTAATCCAGCTTTTTAGAGCGAACGTTGTAGATGTTGGCTCCCAAACATTGGTGGTAGAGATTACTGGCGAAGAAGATAAAATTAATGCCTTGATTAACCTTTTGGAGCCTTTTGGTATATTAGAAATGATGCGTACAGGTAGGGTCGCAATGGTTAGAGGTCAGACTGAAGGTCGGGTTAGCGACAGTATCGGGATAGATTTTTATGGCAATTATGGTAATGAATTGGAGCTTTCTGCCCCAGGATCGTACGAAGGAGTGTAGCACGGTATAGCCTCTATAGGTCATACAGATTTACTAAGGAAACGACTGGTTCCATTAATTAAAAAACTGAAAAGGTGTGCCAAAAAGGAAAGAAAATGGTAAATGTTTATTACGATAAAGATGCTGATTTGGATGTCTTAAAAGGGAAGACAATTGGGATAGTCGGATACGGTAGCCAAGGCCATGCTCATGCCTTGAATTTAAAGGATAATGGACAGAAAGTGGTGGTTGGTCTATATCCAGAGAGTCGAAGTAGAGCTACCGCACAAGAAGCTGGCTTGGAAGTAGGGGATGTGCCCGAAGTTGCTAAGATGGCTGATCTACTAATGGTTCTGATACCGGATCATTTGCAAGGTGATGTTTATCGTCAGCAAATAGCCCCTAATTTAAGACCGAATAGTGCTTTGATGTTTGCCCATGGGTTTAGTATACATTTTGGGGCCGTAGCTCCACCTAAGGATATCGATGTGTTGATGGTTGCTCCGAAAGCTCCCGGCCATAGAATGCGTGAATTGTTTACTGAGGGAGTAGGTGTACCTGGGTTGCTAGCAGTACACCAAGACTCTACAGGGAATGGTAAAAATGTTGGATTGGCCTATGCCAAGGGGATTGGTTGCACTCAATCTGGCGTGTTAGAAACTACTTTCAAAGATGAGACTGAGACTGATTTATTCGGTGAGCAAACGGTTCTTTGTGGAGGTGTAACAGCTCTGATTAACGCAGCTTTTGAAACGTTAGTAGAAGCAGGATATGCACCTGAGATGGCCTATTTTGAATGTTTACATGAGCTAAAAATGATAGTTGACCTTATTTATCAGGGTGGCTTCAACTACATGCGATATTCGGTTAGTGATACAGCTGAATATGGTGATCTAAGTCGTGGCCCACAGGTAATAGATGAGCATGTAAAAAATAACATGAGGAAGGTCTTAGCAGCTATTCAGGATGGTAGCTTCGCTAAAGAATGGATAGCTGAGAATGACGAGGGTCGTCCTAGGTTTAATCCTCTTCGTCAGGCGGCTCGGACTAGCAACATTCAGGAAGTCGGAAGAGAACTCCGTTCCATGATGCCATGGATGGACCCAAAAGAGGTTTAATCCATGGCATCATAATTATGCATGGTTAAATCGCGATTAAAGGTTATTTAGGGAGAGAAGATATGACATCGGAGGTACTGTTTAGAGCAGTTCGCCATCGCATGCTGGTCCTGGCAGGGCTGGATGTGGTGGACTGCGTGTCCTTGAGATTGGATTCAGAATTTCAAACATCGGATAATCTCATAATCGATTAAATAGGTTGAAAGGACAGTTGTTATGGCTAATGATAAAGTCAAGTTTTTAGATACTACCCTCCGCGACGGGGAACAGTCAGCTGGTATTGGGATGACTGTAGAAGAAAAAATGGAAATTGCGAAGCAGTTAGAAAAATTGCGCGTAGATATTATTGAAGCCGGATTCGCTGCGAGTTCTCCTGGGGATTTCCAAGCCGTTAATAATATAGCGAAAGAAATCAGAGGACCAGTTATATGTTCGTTGGCACGAGCTCACCCAAATGATGTAGATCAGGCTTGGGAAGCTATTAAAGTGGCTGAATCCCCACGGATTCATGTTTTTCTTTCCTCCTCGGATATTCAAGTCATGCACCAGCTCCGAAAAAATCGGGAAGAAGTTATGGAGATGGCAGTAAGCATGGTTGAAAGAGCAAAAAAGTATTGTAATGATGTTGAATTTTCTCCAATGGATGCCACTCGTACGAATAGCGAATATCTCTTTGAGATGATGGAGGCAGTAATCCGTGCGGGAGCTACTACTATAAATATAGCCGATACCGTTGGGTATGCGATCCCTTCTGATTTTGGTAATTTGTTGCGCAGGTTGCAAGAAAACGTGACTGGCATTGAGAATGTCACGTTGAGCGTTCATTGTCATAACGATCTGGGCTTAGCTGTATCGAATAGTCTTGCTGCAATAGAGGCAGGTGCTCGGCAGGTTGAAGGTTGTATCAATGGTATTGGAGAAAGAGCAGGCAACGCTTCTTTAGAAGAGATAATAATGGGCTTAGATACCAGAAAGGATTTATTTGGGGTTGAGATTGGTATTGATACTACTCAATTGTATCCAGCGAGTAGATTAGTAAGTCGTATAACAGGAATGGCTGTTCAAGCTAATAAAGCTGTCGTAGGGGAAAACGCTTTTCGGCATGCCTCGGGTATACATCAAGACGGAGTATTGAAAGACAGATCTACTTACGAAGTGATGCAACCCGAGCGGGTAGGCGTCCCGGGTAATAGCTTGGTCTTGGGAAAGCTTAGTGGCAGAGCAGGTCTGCAATCCAGGCTAGAGGCTCTGGGATATTCCCTGTCTAGGGAAGAAATAAGTAATATCTTCGAGTCATTTAAAGAACTGGCTGATAAAAAAAGAGAAGTTACTGATAGAGACTTAGAAATCCTGATGGATGAGGAAAAACGTGAGTCTAGTGAACCGATAAGCTATACTTTGGAGCAGGTCCATTTCACCAGTGGAGACCATGATATACCCACTGCGACTGTTAGGTTGGTCGGGCCAAATGGGAAAACAAACACTGATGCATCAACCGGTAATGGGCCTGTTGATGCGGTCTGTAAAGCCATAGATAGAGTTATAGGTTGCTCATGTAAGCTGGTAGATTTTAGCGTGCAATCCATAAGCGAAGGCCTAGACTCTATTGGTACTGTTACCATCAGGGTGGAAGACAGTGGAAGAACATTTTCGGGAAGAGGAGCATCTACTGACATCATAGTTGCTAGCGCTAAGGCTTATCTGAGTGCTGTCAACCGTATGTTGGCAGTAGATGACGAGTCTACTTTGCCAGCTATAGGGACTACACCAGACTAAATTATGTTTGGAATCTAATCAAGTAAAAGAGACGAGGGGTTTTCCTCGTCTCTTTTACTTGATTAGATCATTTTCATTTGGAAGCCGCTGTGGTCAGATATGCCTTTATCATCTAGGTGAACAGAAGGGTAGCCTAGTCTTCTAAGATGATTGGATAATTCTGGGTAGCCGTTAACCGTATAAATCTGTTTTGGGTTAACTTGTTCTACGTAGGTCACCAACTCATTAAAATCAGCATGGTCGCTGTACTGTAAGCTGGCATCTGCTCCGCGGCTCCATTGGTGACCGCTGGTATTAGCCCACCCTGTTAGATCCATTACCCTTTTGCCACGCAAGGTAGTTAGGTGTTTTTTACTCCAACCGCCCAATGGGCAAACTAAGACCGTACCTTCTTTCCAATTACCGTCAAACTCCTGAATGGCACCAGGAAATCGCACACCTGCTTCAATGTATTTAGATGTCATTTCGTAAATGCTTTCTTCTAATCTGACATCAAATCCATTCTCTAGAAGTTTAAAGATTATTTCCTGGGCTTTCCCCAGTTTCCATCCCCTTACTATAGGCTTTGCGCCCATATCTAGCCAAAGATTTAGTGTTCGGCATGCTGATGCGATAACCTCCTCTTCAGGAGGAAATTGATATTCGGGTCGCCCATATGTGGATTCCATAATTAAAATATCGCATGGGATAAGGTCTAACGGTTCATTCACTGCATTTGGTCTGACCTTGAAATCACCTGTATAGAGGATACGTTCTCCAGTACGTTTAGATTCTATTAATGATTGTGCAGATCCCAGGCAATGTCCTGCAGGGTACAGAGTTAGCTTATATTCAGGTGTTTCAAACTCTTCTCGGTATTCTAGAACTATGGGGTCAGATCGGCGTAGGTAGTCACCCAGTATTAAGCAAGTATTTGAGGTAAGTATGGGGTGAGTGTGCCGGGCTGTGTGGTCGGAATGACCGTGCGAAATAAGACAATATTCTTGTTTCCTGAGAGAGTCCATCCAAAATCCGAGTTCAGGAAGAAATATACCTCTTTTGAAAATGACGTTCACGTTCCCCTCACCCACAGCCAAACTTAGGCTTAGTATAACATTGCGGGCATTTTACTATACAGGGTTATTCTACCCATCCTAAGAAGTCGTAAATGACAAATGCTTAGGCTATAATAAGGGGGTGGTATCAATTGTGATTCCAAGTAACTAATAGAAGGTGGTGTATGTCTGTACAATTAGGAGACAAGGCTCCCGAGTTCACACTTCCCTCGGTAAGTGATGGGGATATTAGTCTGAGTCAGTATCTGGGTAACAAAAATGTAATTCTTTCATTTCATGTGTTTGATTTTACATCTGGTTGAACTACCCAAGCTACTTCGTTCAGGCAATTTAATGGTCAGTTCGAAGAGAAAAATGCCCAAGTTTTGGGTATAAGTTGTGATCAGGTTAATGCGCATCGGGCATGGACTACGGCGATAGGTGGATTACCGTATCCTGAATTGTCAGATTGGCACCCCAAAGGTCAGGTTAGTCAGGCTTATGATGTTTGGAACGAAGAAAGAGGAGCTAGTCAACGAGCTGTATTAATAATTGATACATCGGGCATTGTGAGATATAGGGAAACGTACACCCCTGGCGTCCTGCCAGATCCCCAAGAAATCCTGGCTGCGTTAGATGCGTTAAATTAAAAAGAGCGCCC
Source organism: uncultured Chloroflexota bacterium (assembly GCA_913052545.1). Next base: position 3,538 of record CAJXEF010000090.1, on the reverse strand, counting down.
CTTTTAGGGGCGCTCTTCATATTCCGATCTTCTCGACTAGGTAACTAACGGTACCTTTGGGAACCGAGACTTCGACTTTGTCGCCAACGGACTTTTCTAATAAGGCTTGCCCTACAGGTGATTGTGTGGAAATCTTGCCTGAGGAGACATCAGCCTCTCTCATGTCTACTAACGTATATAAAATCTTTTTGCCAGATTCTAGGTTTTTGAGAGAGACTTTAGTTCCTACGGCGACTTTTTGCTGATTACGAGGAGGATTAGAGGACAAAATTTCTGCGCTCGCTAGACTTTGTTCGAGCTCTCTGATGCGGGACTCAATAATGCCTTGGCGCTCTTTGGCCGCATCTAGTGGAGCGTTCTCTCTGAAATCTTTGTCAGCCATGGCCCTTTTGATATCCTCAAGGACTTTACCTCGTTCGCCTTTAAGAGAAGTCACCTCAACTTGTAATTTTTCGAAACCTTCTTTACTCAGTTGAGTTGCTGAGGATCTGGCGCCTGCCATCGAGGAACCTGTTCGTGACGAAGAACGTTTACTCCTAGGTACCCGGAGGTGTGAAGCTAGTCCAGTTTGGATCCAACCTTCGTCCTTTATAAACCCGAGAAACCCCTTAACGGGGGTTAGTTTTTGGGTTGAATCGCTCCTGGTGCTTCCCACGTGTTGAGCGTAATCTGCCACTTGAGCTGGGGTTAGTTCGTTGACCCGTCTGTCTCTGCCGAACCAAGCTATGAACCTACCGATTTCTTGGTGGCCTTCCATTGTCTTTTTGCTGTTTTTCTTTGCAGCGACGAATTGACTAAGAGCTTCATTAAACGAAGGGCAACTTGGATTTTCCAACTCGGAACCTCCTTAGAATTGATGGTCAGTTAGCCAATTGATATCTTAGTAAGATGGAAGTGGGCATGCATCTAAGAAAGCCAGTAAAGGGGGGGATTCCGTGGGGTGGTGTCAGCCGCTCATTCGAGATTCGTAAGTCAGGGACTCCCACCGTTTGGATGTTAGAAGCATCGCTTCAAGGATAACAGCTGTCGAAGATTATGGCAACGCGAACTAGTGCCTATCCAATGGCCCGTTTTGGCAATTGTAACTTGTACTTATTTTAGAAATTGCTGATAGGTTATGCCTTTAACTCTGTCAGTTGATCGTTCTGTAGTATACGTTCTGTAGTATACTGGGAATTGGATCTTAACTCATGGGTAGTTATAATAAAAGCTTGTTCTGGTTCGGATTTCAACATGGATCTGGGATATACAGGTAATACTGGGAGAGAAGTATGAAAGCAATCCAAATAACGGAATTTGGTGGCCCCGAGGTTATGAAATATAAAGATTTGCCGGATCTGTCTCCTGGGGATGGTCAAGCGTTGGTGGAAATTGAGGCGGTCGGAGTCAATTATACTGATACCTACAGTCGTTCCGGGGTTAACCCTACTGCACTACCCTGGATAGTTGGAGTAGAGGGGGCAGGAGTAGTTAGGGATGTTGGCAAGGATGTCACACAAGTTCGAGAAGGAGATTCAGTCGTTTATTGTAGTATATCCGGTTCCTATGCTGAACAAGCCGTAGTACCTGCGGATAGATTGATAAAGATCCCAGAAGGTTTAGACAGTAAGTCTAGCGCAGCAGCCATGTTACAGGGTATGACGGCCCATTACTTGTGCCATTCTACGTACCATGTTAATCAAGGGGATAAAGTTCTAGTTCATGCTGGTGCTGGAGGGGTTGGATTATTACTAATTCAGATGGTTAAGCGGATGGGTGGGTATGTCTTTTCAACTGTTTCCACAGATGCTAAAGCTCAATTGGCTAGGGACGCTGGGGCCGACGAGGTGATCTTATATACACAGCAGGATTTTGCAGAGGAGATAAATAAATCTACTAATGGAGAGGGAGTAGAAGTTGCATATGATGCTGTAGGCCAAACTACTTTTGATGGTAGTATTAGTTCTCTGGCTCGGCGGGGATATATGGTTTTATATGGGCAAGCTAGTGGTCCAGTACCGCCTGTGGATCCTAGAGTTTTGGGTAATGGCTCTAAATTTCTAACCAGACCAGGGCTTGGCGATTATACGGTTACTCGTCAGGAACTAGAAAAACGGGCTGGAGACGTTTTGGGATGGGTCAAATCTGGGGAACTCCGATTAAGAGTTGAGCATGTTATGGCTCTTTCAGAAGCTCCCGAAGCCCATCGACAATTGGAATCAAGGCTAACCACAGGAAAAGTTGTATTAATCCCTTGATTTGATCAATAGATTAGAGTCGTAAATTGGTGTAACTAATAAGTTTAGGAGGCAATATGGTTCAGACTGTTACTCAGGAAGAGGTTTTTGACGCCTTAAAGACCGTATATGATCCAGAAATCCCCGTTAATGTTGTTGATCTCGGTCTTATATACGAAGTCCAGGTGAACGATGAGAATAATGTTTACGTTCAGTTGACATTAACTTTCCCTGGATGCGGGATGGGACCACATATAGCTCAGCAGGCTGAATGGGCTATACAGGATGTGGAGGGAGTCGAAGATGTTGAAATCGAATTAGTTTTTGATCCACCGTGGTCGCCTGATCTGATAAGTGCTGAAGCTAGAGAACAACTCGGGATTTAATTTTGTTAATCGCAATCTACTATGGTCGAGTTTTTGACGTCTAAGTTGTGGGTCAATCCGCGGAGGGATAATGGCTACTCCCCAAGAGAATGCTAGATTAGAGCAAATAAAACGAAATTGGCAACAGAAGCGTGACATAACTGATCGACTCGCTTCTATAAAGTCAAAAATAGGTGTTTACAGTGGTAAAGGTGGAGTAGGTAAGACTACTGTTGCCGTTAACTTAGCCACTACGCTTGCCCAGGAGGGTAAAAAGGTGGGGCTTCTTGATGTGGATATAGATTGTCCCAATGTTACCAAAGTGCTAGGTATAACAGATAAACCTGATTATGTTGATGGGCAGATACAGCCGGCTGAAAAATGGGGAGTCAAAGTAGTCTCGATGTCCTTTTTCCAAGATAGCGAGGAAGAAGCGATCATATGGAGAGGGCCTATGATACATAACGCTATAAATCAATTTCTACAGGCGACTGAATGGGGAGAGCTGGATTACTTGATCGTGGATATGCCGCCAGGCACTTCTGATTCTCCACTGACCGTTATGCAAACCATTCCTATGGATGGATTTGTTGTGGTAAGTACACCTCAAGAATTAGCGAACATGGACGCTAAACGTTGCATCAACATGATTAGAAAGCTCAATCTTAACGTTTTGGGTGTCGTGGAAAATTATTCTGGTGATGTGTTTGGTCAAGGAGGAGGTAGCAAAATGGCCAGTGAGGTGGGCACTGATTTTCTCGGGACTCTCTCACTCCGTTCCTCCTATAGAGATAATTCTAAGCCTACTGTTCTAATAGATGATGAGGTTGCTGAAGAATATGAGAATCTTATGGGAGGGATGCAAGAAAGCTTGGCGAAGCTCGGGTTAGAGTCCGCGTGACAATCGCATGTTAACTTCCAGCTTCAATCACTTGAGTTAAGGCTTAATTGAGCCGA
>CAJXEF010000089.1 GCA_913052545.1 uncultured Chloroflexota bacterium | reverse complement strand
CTACAGGTCCATCTATTGATATGGCCATCTTAGAAGTTATCAAGGATCGTGCTCCTTATATCGCTTACTGAATTATATCATCCGCTTATGAGAATCGTAATTTGTACAACGATGAATCTCCATAATACTACGCTTTTTGTCATTTAATTTTTCTGGTATATAATCAAATCATAACTGCTCCGGATATAGCTATGAGAGGTGCTGGTCCGGTGGCTTCTAAAACTAACCAAGAAAATAATTTAAGTGTTGAGCATACCACCGAAGCTAATGGCATCGGTGAGTGGCAGAATGCTATTAAAATTTTGACAGCTCCAGTGCTCGTTCTCAACTTAAATTACGTTCCTATAAATATATCGACGGCTCGTCGTGCAATAATTTTGGTTGGCAAAGGTAAAGCCGAGCTGTTGGAACAACGCGATGGGCAAGTTAGAACTATTTCACAAAATGTGGATGTGCCATCCATTATTCGGTTAGTTTATCTGGTTAAACGCCCCTTCGTGCCGAGTAAACTATCAAAAAAAGAGATTTTCTTGCGTGACCAATACACCTGCCAATATTGTGGAATAAAAAGCCCAGAATTAACCTTGGATCATGTGATTCCAAGGAGACAAAAAGGCTCTCATACTTGGGAAAATGTTGTCGCGGCCTGTTCTAAATGTAATTTGAAAAAGGCCGGGTTTACCCCTGAAGAAGCTAGAATGAAACTGCTACGAGAACCTAAAATACCACAGCCTAATCCTTATCGAATGTTGCAAGAGCGCGTAATTCTAGATGAGTGGAAACCGTATTTACCATGGGCCTTGAGCAAATAATTCGTCTTCAATTATTTCGAGTTAATCAGAGACAGGTATATTGAGCATCAATACTTCCATGGCTAATCTAGCATTAGCGTTATGATCTAAGTTACTTATGGTATCGTCCAAACTCTTTAGAAATTTCACAATATCGGCTTGCGTCAAGGTAGTGGCGTGTAGTTTTAGTTCATTGATGTAGTCTAAATTGGTAATGTAATCTTCGGTACCGACTTTTACTAGCAACAAATCTCTCCACCACCCCTGCCAAAAAAATAAAATGTTTTTGGCGGAAATCCTATCTTGACGAAACATTTGTGCGATCATGGAAGCGTAGTCGAACCGAATCTTGAGATCAGATTGGCTAGTTTCATAAATGTTTTTTATGTAACGGGCGCGGTCGGTTAGGTTTTGGTCATTGGTTATAGAGTTAATTGCCCAGCCTAGGCGGCCGCTGGATAAGCGAGCTAATTGTTCTGCCAACACTGGCTCCACTTCATGTTTCTCTATTAGGTATTTAGATATTTCAAGTTTAGGCATTAGATGTAATTGTAGTTTGCGGCAACGAGAACGTAGGGTGGATGGTAAGAGGTGTTCTCTATCGGATAACAGAAGGAATATGACATTTTTTGGTGGTTCCTCTAGCGTTAGTAATAACGCATTGGCAGCCTCATCGCTTAACAATTCCGCTCCATCAAATATGATTATTTTGTGAGAACTTTCATAGGGTGTAAGGTGTACTTCTTCTATGACACGCCGGATTTGCCTGATGCTGATATCCCTTCGAGTTCGCTCCGGTGCACCTTCCATTTGTTCCAGCTCTACGATTCTCACGTCGGGGTGTTGTGCATTGGATATTCGGGTGCATTGATTGCAATTTTGGCATGGGGCACCATCATCTAGATGCAAACAGTTAATTGTTTGAGCGAAGTGAATTGCCAGAGACATTTTGCCTATATGGGGTGCTCCGACCAAGAGATAGGCGTGCGAAAGCCTATTCTTCGTTAGCTCAGAATCTAATTCGCGTAATATATGGTCTTGTCCGTAAATAGTAGACATATCTAAATTTGAACTGAACTGGCGTTTAGCCAAGTATAGCCAGCTACAAACAAACGGGACGTAATCATCAGACGTCGCATAACATCATGTCCTGGTACGTTTCACGACGCCTAATCAATCTACTGGTACCATTCCTGACTAAAACAATAGGAGGCCGTGGGTTTAAATTATAATTACTCGCCATAGATGGGCAATATGCACCGGAAGCTGGTATAGCTAGTACATCTCCAGAAGTTACTGATGGTAACATTACATCTGATGCTAAAATATCACCTGATTCGCAGTATTTCCCGGCTATGGTTACCAATTCATCGGGTTCTAGAGCCATTTTCCCTGCGGAATACACTTCATAAGCAGCTTGATAAAGGGCGGGGCGAATGTTGTCTCCCATACCTCCGTCAACACTCACGTATTTTCGTATTCCAGGTATTTCTTTTATCGCACCGATTCGATAAAGTGCTACACCTGCAGGCCCGATTATAGATCTTCCAGGCTCTATGATTAATTTAGGTTGCGGAAGATTCAGATCCGCCGATGTCGCTTTGAGGGTAGACGTGATAGCTTCAGCGTATTCACTTACTTTTGGAGGTTGATTATCTCGGGTGTAAGCTATAGCGAATCCACCACCGGGACTGAATTCTTGAATCTCCCAACCTTCTTCTCGAAACGCTCCTGCAAATCTTAGAACTAAATCGGTAGCTGCCTGATACGGTTCAAGTTCGAAAATAGGAGAGCCCAGATGAAAATGCAGGCCTTTTAGATTTAAATGAGATGTTTTCAGGGCTTCGCGTATAGCGGTAGCGGCATGCCCGGTTTCAATTGAAAATCCGAATTTGGAATCAATGATGCCAGTGGTGGTATATGCGTGCGTGTGAGGGTCAATGCCAGGAGAAACACGAATTAATATGTCCTGTGTTTTCCCAATTTCTCCGGCTATTTCATCTAGGAGGTGCAATTCATGGAAACTGTCGACTACGATCCTTCCGATCCCTTGTTGGACAGCTTCCTTTAACTCTTGTGGAGTTTTGTTGTTACCGTGGAAATAAACTTGGCTCGGTGGGAGATCTCCTGCGATTGCTACCGCGAGTTCGCCGCCTGAAACTACGTCTAGCCCCAATCCTTCTTCAGCCAGGAGTCTCACTAGCGTCGGATTTATATAAGCTTTTGATGCATATACTACTTGGGTTCCAGGTGCACGTTCCTGAAATTCTTGGACGAAGCTGCGGCACCGATTTCTGATCGTGTCTTCATCAAATAAATATAAAGGCGTTCCGTACTCATTAGCTAACTCTAAGGTGTTGCAACCCCCGATATTCAAAGTGCCTTGGCTATCTATTTGTGTAGTATCGGGGAACATGTTTAGTTCAAACAAGTGGTCCTCCCAAGGAGATTTATATATGCTGTAAAAAAATATATTAGCCGTATTATGCCCACTGATGCAAGCCAAGATATTTCGTTGACTACCCTCAATGCCAAGTATATACTCCGACCAAATCCAGCGGTTCTCGTATCAGATATAGATTTCCTAGTAGATTTACCAGGAGGGATAGAAAGTGGGAGTTACTGTACGCGTAATTGTTAATGGAAAAGAAAGGGAAGCTGAAGTAGAACCCAGAACTTTACTAGTCCACTTTTTAAGAGAAGACTTGGGTCTCACAGGTACCAAAGTTGGTTGCGATACTAGCCAATGCGGAGCGTGCGTGGTCAATATAGATGGTACCACAGTGAAATCATGTACCTGTCTGGCCGTTCAGGTTGAGGGTAGCAATATTACTACTATAGAAGGGCTATCCGAAGATGAGAATCTCCATGCTGTTCAGGAGGCGTTTTGGAATAATCACGGTCTCCAATGTGGTTATTGCACTGCAGGGATGATTATGACTTCCGTGGAACTTTTGAAACGCAATCCTCGGCCATCAGCTGAGGAAGTGCGCGATGGATTAGAAGGTAATATTTGTCGCTGTACTGGCTATCATAATATTGTGAAAGCGGTTATGTCAGCCGCCGAAGCGTTGGGAGGATAGTCCATGACTACTCGTATATTTGGTTCTGGGATTCGTCGGAGAGAGGATCCACGACTGATAACTGGTCAAGCCAGTTATACAGACGATATTAAACTAACAAATATGGCCTATGCTGCGATATTAAGAAGTCCTCATGCCCATGCACGTATCTTAGATATCGACACATCGAACGCCAAGATTGCTCCAGGGGTGGTGGCCGTTTACACAGGAGTTGATATCGAGGGCAAATTAAACCCAATCCCATGCGCCTGGGTGCCGCCTGATTCAGACGTGAAAGTTGTTGATTACCTCAGCATCGCTAAAGATACGGTTCGTTATTCGGGTGAGGCTGTTGCAGTGGTGGTAGCAGAGAATCGGTATCAGGCGGAAGATGCTCTTGAGTTAATAGAAGTCAATTATTCGCCCATGTCTGCGGTTGTCACGGCAGATGACGCTATGGGCGATGGCGCTCCACAGTTGCATTCGGACGCCCCTAACAATCAGGCATTCCACTGGGTTGCTGCGGGCGGTGACACGGATTCGGCATTTGATACAGCAGAGGTGATAGTTAAAGACAAGATTATACAACAAAGGCTGATTCCGAACGCAATGGAACCACGTTCAGCCATAGCGAGTTATCTACCTTCTATGGGGGAGTTAACCTTATGGAATACCACTCAAAACCCGCATATAGCTCGTTTCCTGTGCTCTCTAGTGACTGATATACCGGAACACAAGATTCGGGTAATAGCTCCAGAAGTTGGAGGAGGGTTTGGAAGTAAAGTCCCGCTATACCCTTGGGAAATGATAACTGTGTTTTGCTCTATGCAACTCGGGCGCCCGGTCAAGTGGACCGAGACTCGGACTGAAAATTATATAGCTACTACCCATGGCCGAGATCATATTGAACATGTAGAGATGGCTGCAACTAGAGATGGGAAGATTACCGGGGTTAGAGGCTTAGTTTACGCAGGGATGGGTGCATATTTGTCTACCGCAGGTCCTGGCATACCTACTATTCTACATGGATTAATGTATTCGGGTCCGTATGATATTCCCAATATAAAAGCTGATATATACGGTGTATTTACAAATACTACTCCGGTAGAAGCTTACAGAGGTGCTGGACGCCCTGAAGCTACATTTCTTCTAGATCGCCTGATAGAAATGTTAGCTAGAGAACTGAATCTTGATCCCGTAGAAGTGCGGCGGAAAAACTTAATCCCCAAATTTGAAGACGGGCATGATGTCGCTATTGGGTTGACCTACGACAGTGGTGATTATGAACTGGCTCTTGACGTTGCGTTGGATCACGTTGATTATCAAGGATTAAGACGTCAACAAGCACATGAACTTGAACATGGGCGATATATGGGGATTGGAGTGACCTGTTATTGTGAATTATGTGGCCTCGGGCCGTCACAAGTGGCTGGAGCGGTAGGTTTCGGCGGTGGTTTGTGGGAGAGTGCTACTGTTCGTTTTTACGCGACAGGCAAGGTAAACGTTTTTGTTGGCACATCACCTCATGGCCAAGGTGAAGAGACAACTTTTGCTCAAATAGTGTCTGACGAAATCGGGGTTCCGGTGGATGATATAGAAGTAATACATGGTGACACAGATAACACCCCGATGGGTTGGGGGACATACGGCAGTAGAACCACGGCGGTGGGAGGTGGGGCTGTCGTTTTGAGTACCAGGAAGATTCGTGACAAAGCCAAGACGATAGCTGCGCATCTACTGGAAGCAGCGGAAGCTGATATTGAATATGAAGACGGAAAGTTTTTCGTGCGGGGTACCCCTGACCAAAGTAAGACCATTCAGGATGTCGCGCTAATGGCTAATGTAGCTTGGAATATGCCAGAGGGGGTAGAGCCTGGCTTAGAGGCTACCACGTATTATGATCCTCCCAATTTTAGTTATCCTTTTGGCACCCATGTAGCTGTAGTGACGGTTGATCCAGATAATGGGCATATAGACCTTGTTCGCTATGTAGCAGTGGATGACTGTGGTCCCCAGATTAATCCTGTGATTGTTGAGGGACAGGTTCATGGCGGGGTTGCCCAAGGTGTAGGACAAGCTCTTTGGGAAGGAGCGATGTACGATAACAATGGTCAGTTATTGACTGGGTCTATGATGGATTATGCCTTGCCACATGCACATCAATTGCCCGATATAGAGGTACTTTCAACAGTTACCCCATCTCCTCATAACCCTCTAGGTGTTAAAGGAATTGGTGAGACAGGTACCATAGCATCTACTATCACGGTTTATAATGCTGTGTTGGATGCTCTCCGGCCTTTAGGTGTCACCAAATTGGATATGCCGCTAAGTCCCGAGAAAATTTGGCGAGCTATTCACCAGCAGTCGTAGGAGGTATTCATATGTATTCGGCAAAATTTGATTATCAAAAAGTTAATTCTCTAACTGACGCGATACGGTTGTTAGGGTCGACTCCTGATGCCAAATTGTTGGCTGGTGGGCATAGTCTTATCCCCATGATGAAATTAAGATTGGCTCAACCGTCCCTCTTGGTTGATATAAGTGGCATTGCTAGTTTAAAGGGAATCAGGCTGAATAATGGTATGTTAGAAATAGGGCCTCTAACTACTCACTATGAAATAGCGACTTCTTCCGATGTGAGTCATTCTAATCCGTTAATGGCAACGGTAGCTAATGGGATAGGGGATCCACAGGTGAGGAATCGCGGTACTATCGGTGGAAACTTGGCCCACGCTGACCCCGCTTCTGATTGGGCGACTGTACTTATGGCTTTGGATGCGACTATTCAAATTCAGGGTCCAAGTGGTACTCGCACTGCCGACGTAGGTGACTTCATCCATGGCCCCTTTTCCACGGCTCTGGCTGAGGACGAGATTATTACTAGTATTCATGCTCCGGTGTTATCGGGACACAGGCATGAAGAACACGGCCATGAACACGGCCATAGCGACGATCATGGTCATGATCATGGAGCTGTAGAAATACATGGAGAAGTTGGTGAATACGCCAAGATGGCGCACCCTGCGTCGTTTTATGCGGTTATTGGTGGTGCAGTCGTTGTAACTGTAGAGGATAATCGCTGCACTGCCGCGAGAGTTGCAGTGGGAGGATTGGTTCCTAAGCCTATCCGGACACCTTCAGTTGAAAATGCCTTAGTAGGTAAAGAACTCACTTCAGATAATATTACACATGCAGTAGACCAGATGTATGATGATCTCGGAGATGACATATTGGGAGATGTTTATGCCTCTGCTGAGTTCAGGAGAAGTATCGCTCCAATCGAGGTCAAACATGCTTTGCTTCATGCGACTGGAGTAGCGCATCACTGACGCACTGAATCTAGGTTTAAATTTTGGCATTTGATACACCCTCTCTGATCAGAGAGGGTGTATCCTTGTATATTGGTAAATATTATGGTCATGTCGTTGTTAAGGGCGCCGTGATCAATTTGTAATGAGAGATGATCTTCTGAAAATACTTTTAACTAACGATGATGGTATACATGCTCCGGGGTTATTGGCAGCTGCCAAGGCCTTATCTAAGATAGGTGAACTATACATAGTTGCTCCCAATCAAGAGCAGAGTGGAGTTGGATCTTCTTTAACGTTACACGATTCTATATTAGCTACTCCGATAGATGTTCAGGAATTGATCGGGATTGATAATAATTTAAAATACCCTGTTACTGCGATATCAGTGCATGGGACTCCAGCAGATAGCTGCATTCTGGCATTAGAGACATTCGTAGAATCAATCGATTTAGTGATATCCGGAATTAATAGAGGGTCGAATATAGGTGCTGATATCATGGTATCTGGCACTGTCGGTGCTGCCTTACAGGGATTTCTACGAGGGATACCCACTGTAGCTATTTCTGTTGCATCAGTTCAGAATCCCCAATTTGAAGTGGCTGCGAGGTTGCTGCAGATAATCTCGCAGATAATCTGTACGACTAATGTCCCACAATCGATATTTCTGAATGTTAATGTGCCGAGTATGGAGTTGGAAGCTATAAACGGGATACAAATAACCACTTTGGGAGGTAGGTCATACGGCGAATCCGTTAAAGAAGAAAAACTGGGTGATGCTAAGAAATATCGCATATCACGTAACAGGCCGATCACGGGGAATAATCCAGAAGGAACCGACATTTGGGCTATAAAGAATAATAAGATATCCATCACGCCGCTTCACGTTAACCTTACTAAATATGATCATCTGTCACTGTTAGAGAACTTGTTTTCTAATGCTTTCCAGGATTTAAAATTGCAACTAGATCAGTAACATGGCTCAGAGGGTTAGGGCTACGATTTATAGTCTGAGTGCCTGGCAAATGTCTTACATTGAATAACCCTTGCTTGTCTTCAATACAAGGTTGCGCCATAATAGCCCATTATCAGGTCCAGATACTTTAGTATCAATTTAGGAGGCTCTACTATGAACGAGGATGCCAAAAAGACGGCTTTAAGAATGATTCCTTACGGTATGTATGTATTGACTACTAAAAATACCCAAGGGGATGAAGTTGATGCGGCTACCGTCAACTGGGTTACACAGACCTCATTTAGTCCACCTCTCGTTGCGGTGGGAGTCAAAGCCGATTCTAAAACTCATCAGTTCGTTAAAGATACTAATGTTTTCGCTATAAATGTAATTAGCGGTGAACAGATTAATACCGCATTTACTTTCTTTAAAACTCAGGAACGAGATGGTAATAGTATTGGAGGCGAACAATTTGAGCTGGGCACTGAAACAGGTTGTCCATTACTCCTGAATGCTCCGGCCTGGTGGGAATGCAAAGTTGTTGGCGAAGTCGCCGTCGGTGACCATACCTTGTTTGTCGGCGAGGTGGTCGAAGCAGGGGTGCGGCGTGAAGATAATGCTATTTTGATGAGGGATCACAATCTCAATTACGGTGGTTAACTGGGAAAAGGTTGATGATCACTTATAAGATGTTACCAGCGTCAATGAATTCTTCAGCGATGCAGGTTAGAACACCTTCCAAAAAGGGGGACTCAATTCCATGGTAGATCTGAAGCATGGTGCCGCGATTGTTGGTATTCACGAGCACGTTACACGATACGCTCCGGATAAAAGTGAATTACAGATTCAGGGGGAGAGCGTTATAAAAGCTCTGGAAGACGCAGGGCTTACTAAAAATGATGTCGAAGGGTTATTTACAGCATCTAGTAGTATTCGTAACAGTGGCCTCAATTTAGCTGATTACTTAAATATGTACCCCAAGTATGTGGATAATACTACAGTCGGAGGTGGATCATTTGAATTTCATTTGTCCCACGCCTTGACCGCGATCGCTGCCGGTAGGATTAATTGTGCCGTGATCACCTATAGTAGTTTGGCTAGGTCTGGCGGTGTTTCAGTTGGAACAGGGGGTGTTGCTCGATTTGGACACCCCAGACTAGATCCTGCTCCGGATAGTTTTGA